>JBMCTR010000332.1:0-3109 GCA_048622955.1 Actinomycetota bacterium | reverse complement strand
TGCGTCGCCGCTCCGGTGCGGGACGCGACCGGTGAGGTCGTCGCCGCCGTCGCCACGGGGTCGACGGCGCCCCACTTCGCCAGGAACCGGGAGCGTATGCTCGCCGCGGTCCGCACCGCGGCAGCCGCCATCTGAGGAGCGGCGCGGGTCGTCGCCGGCCGGTCAGCCGTCCTGGCCCCGGTCGGCGGTCACGAGCCGCTCGACGCCCTCGGCCAGCACCTCGACCCCGGTGTGGTCGGACGACGACAGCAGCAGCCCGGCGGCCTCCCACATCGCGCGGTGGACCGCCTCCTTCGACTGGTTGTCCCGCTCGGCCTCGTCCTTGGCCTGGACCGCCACCTGGGTCGCGGCCTCCACCAGCCGGGTCCAGGCTGGGGGCGCGTACCGCCCGACGACGAGCCGGACGTTGTCGCGGTCGCCGAGCACCGCGGCCCGCCGCCGGCGGAACCCGTAGTGCTTGACCAGGACGCCGAGGGCCGTGCCCCCCAGCAGGCCGACCAGAGCGCCGCCGATGATGATCATAGGGTCGCCGACGAGCACCGAGACCAGAGCGGTCACGATCACGCCGCCGGCGATGGCTCCGATGACGGCACCGCGGATGTGATGCTCGCGGAACCCGAACCCCAGCACGCGGCGTACCGGGGGGATGTCCCGCAGCGCGTCGAAGATGCGCGCGCGTGTGGACCGGTTGGTCAGGTCCGGCCGCAACACCGCGAACGACTCCGCCGCCGCCTGACCGGTGGCAGCGGCGTGCGACGGGCGGCCTGAGGTCCAACGTACGGCGCCCCAGTTGCGCGCCTCGACGACATTGGGCAGCCACGAGCCGCGCTGCGACTCCAGTTCGTCCAGGGCTGCCTGCTCAGCTTCCCAGGCCTGCGCCCACTCACGTTCGGAGAGAGCGGTCAACGGGTGGGGTCGACGCATCGTAGCTTCAGTTCTCCGTAAGAGTCGGTCCGGACACAGCGTGCTTGGTGCTAGCCCCCGCTCGAGCGTGTGACACGCGAGCCACCTCATTAACTTAGAGCATCGTCGATCGGCCCTAAAGGGTCATGGCCGCTCCAGTTTCCCACTGGGTAGCCTCGAACGGTGAACCGGTCCCTGGTGCGTCCGCGGTGGCTGGCGGTGCACGCCGTGGCAGCCGCGCTCGTCGTCGCGTTCGCCGCGCTCGGCTGGTGGCAGCTCGGCGTCTACCGCGACAGCGACGCCCGGCAGGAACTGCGGGACCGGCCGCCCGTCCCGGTCGCCGAGATCGCCGATCCCGGAAGCCCGGTCGGCGGTGCCGCCGACCGGCCCGTGACCGCGACCGGCTCCTACGTGGCCGAGCTCGTCGTTCCCGCACGGGTGCATGACGGCGTGCTCGGCGCCTACGCAGTCGGGCTGCTCGAGACCGCCGGCGGCACGCTCACCGTGCTACGGGGCTGGGTGCCCGATCCGGACCGGATCCCGCCCGCGCCGGACGGCCCCGACGTGACGGTGTCGGGCCACCTCGTCGCCTCCGAGAGTCGCGCCGTGGCGACCGGGCCGTCGCCGCCGCCCCCGGGCCGGATCGGGTACCTCGCTCCCGAGGCGGTCGCCGCCGCCTCCGGCGTGGAGCAGGGTCGGCTCTACGGCGGATACCTGGTGCTCGCGGAGGAACGGCCCGCCCCCGCCGCGGCGCCCCAGCGCCTCGATGTGGGGACCGTCGCCCCGATCCGGGATGTCAGCCCCTGGCAGAACCTGTCCTACTGGGCCCAGTGGTGGGTATTCGCGGGAGCCGTCGTCGTGTTCTGGGTCTCGGCCGTGCGCGCGCAGGTCAAGAGACGACAGGCGACCGAACCAGCTCCGGATGGTCCGCCCGCACCTTCGCCACGACCTTCCGTTCCGCGATGAACGACATCAGCGGGATCGTGCCCGCGAGCACGACGGGCACCGTCCACCGCCACGTCCACCGCAGCTGGATCGCGAGGTACGCGGTCACGAGGAAGTAGGCCATGTAGACCCAGCCGTGCACGATCGCGATCCACTCGAGACCCTCGACCCCGAAGCCGTACTTGCCGATGATCTCCACGGTGAACAGCAGCAGGATGACGCCCGTCGTGTACGCCAGGAACCGGTAGGTGGTCAGTGTCCGTGGGCTCACGGCCCCCACGTTACTGGCCGCCAGGCCGCCGAGACCCGCCGGACGGCGGCCGGGCGCCTACTCGCTCCTCCCGCCGTCGTCGAGATCTGCCAGGAAGCGCTCCACCTGCTCCCCGATCTCGTCGGCGGTGGGCATCGCGGCCTGGTCGCCGAGCAGGCTCTCGCGGCCGCCGCCGCCGGAGTACGCGTCGTACTGCGTCTCCAGCGCCTCGACCACGCGGCCCACCTCGTCGGACTGATCGACCTGCTGCTGGATCAGCACGCGGGTGTGCTCGGCCGTCTCGGTCAGCGAGCCGGCCGGCAGCGTCAGCCGGGACGCGGCCTCCAACGAGCGCAGCAGCACCAGCGACGCGTCCGGATACTCCGCCTCGGACAGGTAGTGGGGCACGTGGGCCACCACGCCCATCGCATCGTGGCCGAGCTCGCCGAGACGCAACTCCAGCAGCGAGCCGACGCTCGACGGCACCCGTACCTCGCCGCGCCACGGGTTCGTGACGGTCACGAGGTCCTTGCGGGTTCCGTGCATCGTGATCCCGAGCGGCCGGGTGTGCGGCACCGCCATCGGGATGCCGTGGATGCCGATCGTCAACCGGACGCCGAGCCGCTCGATCAGCCCGGCGACGGCTGCGACGAACCGCTCCCACATCACGTCCGGCTCCGGCCCGGTCAGGAGCAGGAACGGGCTCCCGTCCGCGTCGTGCACCAGTCGGAGCACCAGCGACGGCGCCTGGTAGCCGGCGAAATGGTCCTCGACGAACGTCAGCTCCGGTCGCCTGGCCCGGTAGTCCAGCAGGAGGTCCACGTCGAAGCGGGCGACCTCCGAGTGCTCGAAGTTGGCCAGCAGGTGGTCCACCACACCCGAGCCGGCATGCCCGGCGTCCATGAACCCGGAGAGGGCGTGGACCAGCACAGGAGCCTCGAGTTCGGGCGGCTCGCCGGTGAACCTGTACAGGCCCGTGGGATCGAGCATCGTAGCGACTCCTCACGTCTG
>JBMCTR010000331.1:0-3127 GCA_048622955.1 Actinomycetota bacterium | reverse complement strand
CTCCGGGGCAACGGGCCGGACTTCTCGCTCGGCCGCGAGCCGGCCGGCGGGCCGCCGGCGCCGAGTTCCCTCGACGCGGAGTTCGCGCGGATCCAGCGGCTCAACGGCCTCGTCCAGCGCTACCCGGTGGTGATCATCGCAGCACTGCAGGGCCGGGCGTACGGGGCCGCGCTGTCCCTCGCCGGGCGCTGCGACCTCGTGGTGGCCGCCGAGGACGCCCGGCTGTCGTTCCCGGAGGTGCGCAACGGGATCCCCCCGACGATCGTGCTCAGCCACTACCGCTACGTGCTGCCGCGCACCGTGCTGCGCGACCTCATCCTCACCGGCCGGGATATCTCCGGCGCCGAGGGTGTCGCCGCCGGTCTGGTTACCAGGGCCGTGCCGGCGGAGGAGCTGGACGCCTCGGTGGCCGACCTCGCCGGCGAGGTCGCGGCGATGGACGAGCGGACGCTGCGCACGGTCAAGCGGTTCCTCGCCGACACCGAGGGCATGGACCCCCGGGACGCGCCGGCCTACGGGGTGTCGCTGTTCGCCAACGAGATGGTCGACCGGGCGATCGCCGCCGAACGAGCCGCCGAACGAGAAGGAAAGGGGACGTAGCGCAATGGCGGAGCTGGAGATCCGGAAGGTGCGGGTCGTCACCGACGAGGCCCGCCACGTGCTGGGCCGCACCGACGGCGGCGGGCCGCTGCGCAAGGTCGCGGCCTGCGCCGTGGTCCGCAACCCGTTCGCCGGCCAGGGCTACGTCGAGGACCTGCAGCCGATCGTGGACGGGTCCGAGGCGATCGGGGACGAGCTCGGCCGGCTGTGCGCGGACGCGCTCGGCGGCGAGGCCGACAGCTACGGCAAGGCCGGCATCGTGGGCACGGCCGGCGAGCAGGAGCACGTGCACGCCGCGCTGACCTCGGTGTTCGGCAACGCGTTCCGCAAGGCCATCGGCGGGGCGACGGCCTGGATCTCCTCGACCAAGAAGGTGGCGGCGCCGGGCACCAGCATCGACGTCCCGCTCGCGTTCAAGGACGAGGTCTGGGTGCGCAGCCACTACGACGCGATCACGGTCGCGGTGCCCGACGCCCCGCTGCCGGAGGAGTTCGTCGTCATCGCGGCCGTGGCCAACCGGGGACGGATCAACGCACGGGTTGGCGGGCTCAGCAAGGAGGAGGCGATCGCCCGGAGGTCCGCCGAGTGAGCTCGCTGGCGGTCCGCAACGCGGGCACCGTGCTGACCGGCCGGCTGTCCGACCCGGTGGCCGAGGCCGACGCCGTGCTCGTCGAGGACGGCGTGATCGCGGCGGTCGGCAGCGCCGCCGAGCTCGGCGACCGGCTGGACGCCGCCGAGGTCCAGGTGGACGCCGTCGGCGCGACCGTGGCGCCGGGTCTGATCGACTCGCACTGCCACGTGGTGCTCGGCGACTACACGCCCCGGCAGAAGACCGTGGACTTCCTGGAGAGCTACGTCCACGGCGGCATCACCTCGGTCGTGTCGCCGGGGGAGCTGCACGCGCCCGGCCGGCCGCACTCGGCCGTGGGCGTCACCGCGCTGGCCATCGCGGCGAAGACGTGCTTCGACAACTTCCACCCCGGCGGCATGACCGTGCACGCCGGCAGCGTCGTGCTCGAGCCCACGCTCGAGCCCGAGCACTTCGCGCAGCTGCAGCAGGCCGGCGTGCGGCTGGCCAAGTTCGGGTTCGGCGCGTACGAGCGCCCGGTCGACGGCGTGCCGCAGGTGCGCTGGGCCCAGCAGCACGGCATCACGGTGATGTGCCACTCCGGCGGCGCGAGCGTGCCCGGCTCCAAGCCGATCGGCCCCGACGACCTGCTGGAGCTCGCGCCCGACGTCTGCGGTCACATCAACGGTGGCCCGACCTCGCTGGCCGAGGACGGCGTCGACCGGATCATCGCCGAGACCGGGATGGCGCTGCAGCTCGTGCAGGCGGGCAACCTGCGCTCGTCGCTGCGGATCGCCGAGGTGGCCGCGGAGAGCGGCGCGCTGGACCGGGTGGTGATCGGCAGCGACACGCCGACCGGCACCGGCGTGATGCCCCTCGGCGTGCTCAAGACGGTCGCGGAGCTGTCGTCGCTGACGGGCCTCGCGCCCGCGACGGTGTGGTGCCTGGCGACCGGCAACAACGCGGCGGTCTGGGACCTGCCGGCCGGCGGGCTCGCCGTGGGGAGGCCCGCGGACCTCGTCGTACTGGACGCGCCGTGGGGATCGCTGGCCACCGACGCGCTCGGCGCGCTGGCCCGCGGCGACATACCCGGGATCTCGGCCGTCGTCACCGGCGGCGAGGTCCGGGCGGGCCGCAGCAGGAACACGCCCGCCGCGGCCCGAATGGCCGACATCCGACGAGGAGGAAGCTGACGATGAAGGTCACCGTCGACCTGGACACCTGCCAGGGGTACGTGTGCTGTGTCGTCGCGGCCCCCGAGGTCTTCGACGTCGACGATGACAGCGGGCTGGCGCTGGTGAAGAACGAGGCGCCCGGCGAGGAGCTGCGCGCGAAGGTGGAGCAGGCCGTCCGCGACTGCCCGACCAAGGCGATCACGCTGCACGAGGACTGAGCATGCCCCCACCGGTGGTGGTGGTCGGGGCGTCGGTCGCCGGCGTGTCCGCCGTCGACGAGCTGCGGGAGGCCGGCTTCGACGGCGAGGTGGTGCTGGTCGGGGCGGAGCCGCAGCTGCCGTACGACCGGCCGCCGCTGTCCAAGGAGCTGCTGCAGGGCGCCAGGAGCCCGGCCGAGCTGTGGCTGCGGCCGCCCTCCTGGTACGAGGACCACGGCGTGACCCTCGAGCTGGGCGTCCGGGCGGTGGCCCTCGACCCTGCGGCCGCGGAGATCGCCCTGGACGACGGCCGGGCCCTGCGGTACCGGGCCGCGCTCGTCGCCACGGGTGCGAGCCCGCGCGAGATCCCGGGGCTCGCGGGCATCGAGGGCGTGCATCTGCTTCGGACGCTGGACGACGCCACCCGGCTCGCCGAGGTCCTCGAGCGGGGCGGCCGGGTCACCGTCGTCGGAGGCGGGTTCATCGGGCTCGAGGTGGCGGCGAGCGCCCGGGCGCGCGGCTGTGCGGTGACGGTGCTGGAGGCGCGCGAGTCGGTGCTCGCGGACGCGGTCGGCCCGGCCGTGGGC
>JBMCTR010000330.1:0-3127 GCA_048622955.1 Actinomycetota bacterium | reverse complement strand
GCCTCGACCAGCCCGTCGTCCACCAGGTCGGCCACCAGGTCGGCCGCCGCCCCGTGGCCCGCGCCGTCCAGCACCGCCAGGTCCAACCCGTCGGCGAGCCGCGCTTCGAGCATGACCCGTTCCATCCTGCGGGCGTCCCCGTCGAGGATCTCCCTGGCGTGGGCGGGGCTCCGGCCGGCCGCCAACCGTCCTGCCCACGCGGCCGGGTGCCGAACGTTCCACCACCGCGTCCCCCCGATGTGGCTGTGGGCGCCGGGGCCGACGCCCCACCAGTCGCCGCCGGTCCAGTACAGCTCGTTGTGCCGGCACCGGGCGGCCGGCCCGCTCGCCCAGTTCGAGACCTCGTACCACGAGAACCCCGCGGCGGCCAGCAGCTCGTCGGCCACCTCGTACTTGTCGGCCTGGTCGTCCCCGTCCGGCGGCGGCAGCTCGCCCCTGCGCACGCGGGCCGCCAGCCGCGTGCCTTCCTCGACGATCAGTGCGTAGGCGCTGACGTGGTCCGGTCCGGCGTCGATGGCCGCGGCGACGCTGGCCCGCCAGTCGTCCGGGCTCTCCCCCGGCGTCCCGTAGATGAGGTCCAGGTTGACGTGCTCGAAGCCCGCGCGGCGCGCCTCGGCGGCGGCCTCGGCGGGCCGGTCCGGGGTGTGCGTGCGGTCCAGGACGGCGAGGACGTGCGGGCGGGCGCTCTGCATGCCCAGCGAGACGCGGGTGAACCCGGCCGCGCGCAGCCGCGACAGCGACTCCTCCGTGACCGAGTCCGGGTTCGCCTCCGTGGTGATCTCCGCGTCCGGCGCCAGCCCGAACTCGACCGCGATCGCGGCGACGACCCGGCTGAGGTCGTCCGGGGGGAGCAGCGTCGGCGTCCCCCCTCCGACGAAGACGGTCGAGACGGGGAGGTCCGCCTCGCCGAGCACCCGGCGCGCCAGCCGCAGTTCGGCGATCGCGGCCTGCGCCCACGTGGCCCGGGACGCCCCCGGCTCGGGGCCCAGCTCGTCGGCGGTGTAGGTGTTGAAGTCGCAGTACCCGCAGCGCGACGCGCAGTACGGCACGTGCAGGTACACGCCGAAGCCGTTCCCGCCCGCGGCGGCGAGCGCCTCGGGCGGCAACGCACCGTCGGGCGGCGCGGGGTCACCGGCGGGTGGCTGGGAGGGCACCCGTCCATTCTCCCCGCGTTGGCCGCGTCTCGGCGTGGGCCGCCCACCAGGGTTGGCCGCGCCCCATCAGGTCTGCGGGCCTGCCGCGGTAGGGGCGCGCCTGCTGAACGTGATCGAACCTCAGTCCTCGTAGAGGCGGTTGAGGATGTCCTGGTGCTTCTGCTCGACGGTGCGCCGCTTGACCTTCATGCTCGGCGTCAGCTCACCCTCCTCGACGGACAGGTCCCGCGGCAGGATCTCGAACTTCTTGATCGTCTCCCACCGCTCGAGGCGCGTGTTGAGCTCGTTCACGTAGTGCTCGACCATCTCGCGCACCTCGGGGAGCGCGATCAGCTCCTCGTAGCTCTTGCCGGCGTGGCCGTGCTGCTCGGCCCAGGTCTGCATGGCGTCCGGGTCGAGCGTGATGAGCGCGATGCAGTAGCTGCGGTTGTCGCCGTGCACGACCATCTGGCTGGCGTACGGGCACACCGCCTTGAAGTTGATCTCGATCTTCTGCGGGGCCACGTACTTGCCGCCCGAAGTCTTGATCAGGTCCTTCTTCCGGTCGGTGATGCGCAGGTAGCCGTCCTCGTCGAGCTCACCGATGTCGCCGGTGTGGAACCAGCCGTCGTCGGTCAGCACCTCCGCGGTCTCCTCCGGCAGGTTGTGGTACCCGTGCATGACGCCGGGGCCCTTGATGAGCACCTCGCCGTCCTCGGCGATCTTGACCTCGGTTCCCACCGCGGGCGTGCCCACGGTCCCGAACTTCACCAGGCCCGGAGGGGGCGGGTTCACGAAGGTGGACGCGCTGGTCTCCGTCAGGCCGTACCCCTCGGAGATCCTGATGCCGGCGGCGTCGAACCACTCGGCGAGCTCCTTCGACAGCGCGGCCGCGCCGCTGATGAAGAAGCGCAACCGGCCGCCGAACCGCTCGCGGATCTTGCTGAAGACCAGCTTGTCGGCGATCCGGTGCTGGACGGCGAGCAGGCCGCTGGGCTCCTTGCCCTGCTGCCGGAGCCGGGAGACCTCCTTGCCGACCCGGAACGCCCAGTCGAAGATCTTCGGCTTCAGGCCGCCCTCGGCCTGGACCCCGGTGACGATCCGGGAGTGCGCCTTCTCGAAGATCCGCGGGGCCGCCGCCATCCACGTCGGCTTGACGACGGCCAGGTTGTCGACGATCCGGGTCTGGTCGCCGTCGACCGCCGACGGGAAGCCGATGCGCAGCTGGATCGCCTCCAGCGCCTTGCCGAACGAGTGGGACAGCGGCAGCCACAGGTACTGCAGGTCGTCGATGGTCAGGAACCCGTCGGCCTCGACCCACATGCCGTCGTACACCCAGTTGTCGTGGGTCAGCCGGACGCCCTTCGGCCGGCCGGTGGTGCCGGAGGTGTAGATCAGGGTGGCCAGGTCGTCGGGCTTCGTCGCCGCCACCGCGTCGTCCATGACGGTCGGCTGCTCGGCCAGCAGCGCCCTGCCCCGCTCCTCGAGCTCGGCCAGCGTCATGACGAGGTCGTCGTCGCTCTCGCCGTCGAACAGGACGATGCGCTGCAGGTTGTCGAGCTTGCCGCGGTGCTCGAGGACCTTCTCCGCCTGGCCGGTGTCCTCGGCGAACACGACCCGCGAGTCGGAGTCGGCCAGGATGTAGCCGACGTCGTCGAGCGTCGTGTTCGGGTAGACCGTGGTCGTCGCCAGGCCGGCGCAGTTGATGCCGAGGTCGGCGAGGATCCACTCGAGCCTCGTCGAGCTCGCGATGGCGACCCGCTGCTCGCGCTCGAGCCCCAGCGCCAGCAGGCCCGCACCGATCGCCCAGACGCGGTCCTTGGTCTCGGCCCAGGTCAACGACTTCCACGTGCCGTCCACCGGATAGCGGTACGCCTCGCGGTCGGGTGTCGCCTCCACCCGGTCGAGGAACATCCGGCCGATGGACGGGGGACGGTTCTTGATGAATTCAAGCGGGTCGGACACGGCAGTCATTCGCTTCCTCCACATCGAGG
>JBMCTR010000329.1:0-3129 GCA_048622955.1 Actinomycetota bacterium | reverse complement strand
CGCAGCAGGGCACGCGCCTGGAGGACGAGCCGGCGGCGTGCGAGGGCGTGAAGCCGGCTGCCGTGCTCCGCCCGCCGGCGCCGGTCGGCGGTCGCCGCCACGTAGTCGTCGAGCGGAGCGGTCCAGATCTCCGGGCGGAACTCGTTCATCGTGTCGGCGACCGCGGACAGCAGGTCGACCGTGTCGAACGCCTCGGCGGCGGTTCGCGGCGCGGACAGCCCCGCCTCCACCGCCGCCCGGGTCACCGCGTTGCGCAGTGCCGGTAGCGCCGACGAGCGCAACTCCTTGACCGCCCACCGGAGCTCGTTCGCCGCCTCTGACGTCGGCACGATCGCGCGCGCCCACGGCGAGTTGTCCGTCGCTTCGCTGAGCCCGCCCAACTCGACGTAGGTGCGCAGCCTGGCGCGAAGGGCCTCGCGGGTGCCGAAGCCGAGAAGCTCGAGCTTGTCGCGCGGCACCCGTGCTTCGGTCCGCGCCTCCGCGTCGGCCGCCGCGACCGCCGCCATCACGTCGTAGGCGCTGCATCCCCACGGGTCGCGGCGATGATGGACGGTATCAAGGTAGCGCTCCAACTCCCCGTCGTCGCCCGCCGGTTCACCGGCTGCCGACCGCTCGGGCACGTCGAACGCCTTGGGCCGCCCCGCCCGCTCGACCACGGCACGCGTGGCCGCAGTGGACGGGGGGCCGCTCGCGAGGTCGAGCACGAGATCGCCCAGACGCGCCTCGGTGAGCCGGGCCACGAGGTCGCCGAGCGTGGCGCGGTGCTGGCCCACGACGAGCGCCCGTTGCCCGCGGGCGACCAACTCGGCGACGAGGTTCGCCGCGGTCTGGGTGCGGCCCGTCCCGGGCGGGGCGTCGACGCGCAACTGCCGGCCCGCGGCGACGGCGGCGATGACTCCCGCTTGGGCGGCATCGGCGTCATGGACGAGATTCTCCGGCTGGACCACGGGAGCGGCGTCGGCGTCGCGAAGCCGTCGCATCGCCGCCCTGTCGCCGGCGAGTGCCGCAATCACGTCATGGCTCGCCAGATCGCCTCCGAACGCCGCGACGTCCCGGGATGCGAGCAGCGGCTCGGTCGCGAACGTGCTGATCAACGCCCGGTGCGAGATCGAGAACCCGTCGACGACGTGGGCGGGAGCCAGCTCGTTCAGCCGCTCGACCACGACCGGATAGCGCAACTCGCCGGCCGCGTCGCGCAGGTCCTGCTCGCTGAACCGGAGGCCGAGTTGGGTGTCCAGCGCGTGCAGCAGCACGGGGTTGACGGTCAGCTCCGTCCCCACCTGGAGGACGAAATCGGTCTCCGCCGGGTCGCGGGCGGTCACGGCCGCCTCGCGGAGGAGGACGGGAGCGGCGGGCCGGTGCACTGCGAACGGCGAGGACCAGGTCGCGATCCCGACCGCCAGCTTCGCGGCGTCGATGCCGCGGTCCTCGGCAAGCTCCCGCGCCTTGTCCCGGATCGCGCGCGCCGACCGCAACGCAGGGGTGCGCAGCGGCTCGTGCGGGAACAGCCTCGACACGGTGACCGGATCGCCGTCGAGCAGCCTCTGGCGGTTCTCCGGCTCGGCCGCCGCCAGGTCCAGGGTCCCATGCCGGTGTTCGCGGAACGCCAGCAGCGGGTCACGGCCGCCGACGGCGGACAGCTCCTTCGCCCACTGCGCCGCGGCCGCCGCCACGCGCTGCCCGCGGGACAGCACGTCGCCGCTCTCCGCCGGCCGTCCGTGCCCGGGCGGCGGATGCGGATACGTCTCGCGTACCGTCACGGCCTGGTGCCGCATCGAGGGTGTCTCACCAGGCCGAGGCTAGTCAGGGCAGGCCGCGAGGTCGCGGAGGCGCGGCCGGGCGCGTCAGCCCCGCTGCTGAGGGCGGCGGGCCGGCCCTCGGCTGGGGTGACACGCCCGGAACGCGGGGTTGGTGGACGCCGGTGGGCGGATTTAGAGTGTCTCCCGACTCGTGAGGAGGGCTTGTGAAGCTACTTGCGGATCTGCCGGCGGTCGACGAAGAGGAGCCTCCTCATCGCCCTGTGCTAGCGATTCTGGGCGGTGCCGCCGTCTTGGTGATCATGTTCGGTGTTGGCCTTGCGCTGCTGCTCTCCGGTGGCGACGGGGGCCATCCCGCCGGAGACGGCCCGGTGCCTGCCGCCCTCGAGGCCGAGGAGCCGGACCAGCCCAGCATCGATCTTGAGAGCTGGACCGCTGATGCGAGCGCGGCATGCCAGGCAGCGGCTGCCCAGCACCCGGCCTTGGCGGAGCCGCACGAGGCACCGGTGGCTGAGCTGGATGCCGGCGTGCGAGCGCTGACATCGGCTGTCCGGGAGATCCCGCTGCCGACCGCCGAGGAGCCGCGGGTCACCGCGCTGCGGGTGGTCGCCAGGGGCGACGAGGCCGAGCAGGCGCTGGACGGCATCGTCGGGCAGCAGCGGGAGGAGCTGTCCCCTGTCGACCTGAACAGCGCCGCGGGGTCGACGCAGGCGTTCGTCACCGCGCTGGTCGAAGCCGGCGCCGACTGCGACATCCTCAACTGAGCGCCCCGGGTTTGATCACGTTCGGCAGGCGCAGCCCGACCGCGGCAGGCACGCGAGCCTGTTGCAGTGAGGCCGCGCCTGCCGAACGTGATCAAACGGCGAGCTGCCGCGAGACGTCGAGCGTGTGGTGGCGGACCTCGTGCAGGGTGTGGACGGCCACCCACCGCAACGACCGCTCGCTCCGACTCGGGTAGTTGTACATCAGAGTCCGGTCCCAGTCGGCTGGCCCGAGCCGGTCCAGCACGTTCGCGAACAGCCGCGCGGCGTCCGCCAGCTGGCGCGCGACGTCGGCAACCTCCTGGTCGGCGTAGCCGTCGTGCTCCACGCGCTCGTCCCTGCCCATCGGCTCGAAGGACGGACGGTCCTTGCGGCGGGCCAGCAGCACCCGCTCGCGCTGGACCAGCAGCACGTCCCGGAGATGACACGCGTACTCGAGCGGCGACCACGTCTGCGGCCAACGCCTCGACCGCACGTCCATCCCGGAAGCCAGCACCATGCCGGTCAACTCGGCGGCCCCGTCGATGATCTCTGCGCCCGCATTCGCAGCCTGGCCCAGGTCGTAGCCGAAGCCGCACTCCTCGCAGCGCTCCATGACCGAAGCCTAAGCC
>JBMCTR010000328.1:0-3142 GCA_048622955.1 Actinomycetota bacterium | reverse complement strand
CTTGACCAGGCCAACTGGCCTGGTCAAGGACCCACTCGGGTGGTTAACGTGATCAACCGGGGAGGCCGGCGGCCGCGGCGAGGTCCGTGCGGACGGCGGCAAGCCGTTCCGCGGCCGTCGACCGGGCCGCCGCCACGTCGCCGTCACCGCCGGACACCGGCACAACGACCTCCAGGTAGCACTTGAGCTTCGGCTCGGTGCCGCTCGGCCGGACGACCACCCGCGCCTGGCCGGCCAGGCGGTAGCGCAGCCCGTCCGCCGGTGGCAGCCCGTCGACTCCCTTCGCCAGGTCGTCCACGCTCTCGACGGCCAGCCCTCCGAGGCGGTCGGGCGGCACGGCCCGCAGCCGCTCCACCGCCGCGGCGATCTCGGCCAGGTCGTCCACCCGGAACGACAGCTGATCGGTCGCGTGCAGCCCGTACTCGCGGGCGATGTCGTCCAGGGCGTCGTCGAACGTCCGTCCCTGCGCGCGCAGCGCCGCCGCCAGCTCCAGCACCAGCACCGCCGCGGACATGCCGTCCTTATCGCGCACCGCGTCCGGGTCGACGCAGTAGCCGAGCGCCTCCTCGTAGCCGTACCGCAGCCCGGGCACCCGGCCGATCCACTTGAACCCGGTGAGCGTCTCGGCGTACCCCAGGCCGTGCCGCTCGGCGATCTTGCCCAGCAGGGACGACGACACGATCGAGCAGGCGAACGTCCCTGTCAGGCCCGGCTCCCGCGCCGCCAGGTGGGTGGCGAGCAGCACGCCGACCTCGTCACCCCGCAGCATCCGCCAGCCATCCCCGGACGGGATCCCCACGGCGCACCGGTCGGCGTCCGGGTCGTTGGCGATCACGAGATCCGCGTCCTCCCGGACGGCGAGGCCGATCGCCAGGTCCATCGCCCCGGGCTCCTCGGGGTTGGGGAACTCCACGGTCGGAAAATCCGGGTCGGGGACGGCCTGGTCGGTGACGGAGATCAGCGGCGCGAAGCCCGCCTCCTCCACCACCCTGGCCAGCACCGGCCCGCCGACCCCGTGCAGCGGTGTGTACACAGCCTTCACATCGCGCGGGCCGCCTGGTCGCACCACCGCGGCCGCCCGCGCCACGTACGGGTCGACGACCTCCTCCTCGTCGAGCGTGCGCCACCCGCTGTCGGCCAGGGGGACGCCGGCCAGGCTCCCCACGGCGTCGATCGCCGCGGAGATCTCGACGTCCGCCGGCGGCGCGATCTGGCAGCCGTCGCCGAGGTAGACCTTGTACCCGTTGTCCTGCGGCGGGTTGTGTGACGCGGTGACCATGACGCCGGCGTCCACGCCGAGGTGGCGGACGGCGAACGCCAGGACGGGAGTCGGCAGCGGCCGGGGCAGCAGCAGCGCCTCCAGCCCTGCGCCGGCCAGGACGGCGCACGTGTTCTGCGCGAACAGGCCGGACTTGTGCCGGGCGTCGTAGCCGACCACGACGCGGCGGCCGTTCCGCTGTGCCAGGTACGCCGCGAGCCCGGCAGCCGCCCGGATGACGACCACGCTGTTCATCCGGTTCGGGCCGGCTCCGAGGGCCCCGCGCAGACCGGCCGTCCCGAACTCCAGCCGGCTGCCGAAGCGGTCGGCGAGCTCGGCCTGAGCTTCGTCCTCGCCGTTGTCCGCCCGGTCGATCAGGTCCGCCAGTTCGAGGCGGGTCTCGGGGTCCGGGTCCTCATCCAGCCACTCAGTGGCGGCGGCGAGCACGTCGGTCATGGGCGGGGCTCCTTCCGGCGTGTCGGCGGCGGTCCGTGGTCGGGCCGGTCGCTACGGGGCTCGACGGGCGTACGAGCGGCCGCGAGCGGACCATGCTTCCTCGTTGCGGAGACTACGGGGCCACAAGCTTCCACATGGTCGCCATCGGCGCCACGCGGACGCATATGGTGGCGCCATGACCCGTGTCGCGATCCTCGGCGGCGGACCCGGCGGCTACGAGGCGGCGCTCGTCGCGGCACAGCTCGGCGCGGACGTGACGCTGGTGGATCGGGACGGCATCGGGGGGTCGACTGTGCTCACCGACTGCGTCCCCAGCAAGACGCTGATCGCCACGTCCGAGGTGATGACGGACGCGGCGGACTCCCGCGAGCTCGGGGTCCTGCTCGGTGAGGAGTCCGTCCGCGCGGACCTCGCGGCGGTGAACGCCCGGGTCAAGGCGCTGGCGGTGGCGCAGTCGCAGGACACCGCCGCCTCGGTGGAGAAGGCCGGGGTGCGGATCGTGCCCGGCGCGGGGCGGCTCGCGGCGGCCGACCGGGTCGTCGTCGAGGCGGCGGACGGGTCCACGGAGGAGGTGCCCGCCGACGTCGTCCTGCTCGCGACCGGTGCCCGCCCGCGTGTGCTCCCGGACGCCGAGCCGGACGGCGAGCGGATCCTCACCTGGGAGCAGCTCTACGACCTGCCCGGGTTGCCCGAGCGGCTGGTCGTCGTGGGGTCCGGAGTGACCGGGGCCGAGTTCGCGAGTGCGTACAACGCGCTGGGCTCGGACGTGGTCCTGGTCTCCTCGCGCGACCGGGTGCTGCCGAGCGAGGACGCCGACGCCGCCCACGTGCTCGAGGACGTGTTCGTCCGGCGCGGGGTGAACGTGCTGCCGCGGTCGCGGGCGGCGGCCGTGAAGCGTACGGCGGACGGCGTGGTGGTGACGCTCGAGGACGGCCGGACGGTCGACGGCTCGCACTGCCTGCTGGCGGTGGGCTCGGTGCCGAACACGGACGGGCTCGGGCTGCGGGAGTGCGGCGTGGACGTCGACGAGCGCGGGTTCATCGCGGTGGACCGGGTCTCGCGGACCTCGGCCCGCGGGGTGTACGCGGCGGGCGACTGCACCGGTGTGCTGATGCTCGCGTCGGTGGCGGCGATGCAGGGGCGGATCGCGATGTGGCACTCCCTCGGCGACGCCGTGACGCCGCTGAACCTCCGGACGGTCTCGGCCACGGTGTTCACCTCTCCGGAGATCGCGACCGTCGGATGGAGCCAGGCCGCCGCGGAGGCGGGCGAGATCGAGGCGCAGACGATCAAGCTGCCGCTGGCCACCAACGCGCGGGCCAAGATGCAGGGCATTCACGACGGGTTCGTCAAGCTGTTCTGCCGTCCGGTGACCGGCATCGTGGTCGGGGGAGTCGTCGTCGCGCCGCGGGCGAGCGAGCTGATCCA
>JBMCTR010000327.1:0-3142 GCA_048622955.1 Actinomycetota bacterium | reverse complement strand
CTCGAGCCGGTCGATGCCGACCCTGTCCTGGCGCATCGAGTCCCTGTCGCGCACCGTCACCGCCCGGTCGTCCAGCGACTCGAAGTCGACCGTGACGCAGTACGGCGTGCCGATCTCGTCCTGCCGGCGGTACCGGCGGCCGATCGCGCCGGAGTCGTCGAACTCGACGTTCCACCGTTCTCGCAGCGCCGACGCCAGCTCGCGCGCCAACGGCGACAGCGACTCGCTGCGGGACAGCGGCAGCACCGCCGCCTTCACCGGGGCGAGCCGCGGGTCCAGCCGCAGCACCGTCCGGCCGTCCACGCCGCCCTTGGTGTTCGCGGCCGCGTCCACGTCGTACGCCTCGAGCAGGAACGCGAGCATCGCACGTGCCAGGCCGGCGGCCGGCTCGATCACGTACGGGGTGAACCGCGTCCCCTTCTCCTGGTCGAAGTAGGTGAGATCGGCGCCGGTGCGAGCCGAGTGCCGGGACAGATCCAAGTCCGCGCGGTTGGCGATTCCCTCGAGCTCGCCGAACTCGGCGCCGTCCACGCCGAAGCGGTACTCGATGTCGACATTGCGTATCGCGTAGTGCGGCAGACCGTCCGTGGGGCTGTCGTACCTCCGCAGGTTCGACTCCGCGATGCCGTGGTCGACGTACCACTGCCAGCGGGCGTCGACCCAGTACTCGTGCCACGCCTCGTCCGTGCCGGGCTCGACGAAGAACTCGATCGCCAGTTGCTCGAACTCGTGGGTACGGAGGATGAACTCGTCCGGCGCCACCTCGTTGCGGAACGACGTCCCCACCTGCGCGACGCCGAAGGGCAGCTTCAGCCGTGAGGTGCCGAGGATGTTGCGGAAGTTCATGAACACGCCCTGCGCCTGCTCCGGACGGAGGTAGTGCGTGGGCCGCGTGGCACCGTCCTGCCCCAGCTGCGTCTGCAGCAGGCTGCTGAACATCGTGGCTTCGGTGAACGAGCGCTTCGCGCCGCACCGTGGGCAGGTGAGCCCGGCCAGGCCGTCCGCCGGTACCCGCCCGGTGCGTTTCCGGTGGTCATCGAGTAGCTCGTCGGGGGCGAACCTGCGGTGGCACGCCAGGCACTCGGTCAGCGGCTCGGCGAACTCGTCCACGTGGCCGGAGCCCACCCAGACCTCGCGCGGCAGCACCGCGGCCGAGTCCAGGCCGACGACGTCGTCGCGCCGCTGCACCATCGCCCGCCACCACGCGCGCTTGATGTTCTCCTTCAACTCGACGCCGAGCGGACCGTAGTCCCAGGCCGTCGGGGTTCCGCCGTAGATCTCGGCGGCCGGGTAGACGAAGCCCCGCCGCTTGATGAGCGGGAAGAGGGTGTGGATGGTCTGGGCCGCAGGCACGTGCATCACTCCATCCGGCTGGCGTGTCGGCGAGCTCCCAAAAGGTCATGAGTTTAGTCGCTGTGCCTCGAAGTTGCCGACCGAAGCGCACGGCGCCCCCTGCCGCGCGCCGTGCCACCTTGGAACGCCAACGCTGCAACCGCGGTGGTGATCGGCACGGCTGCGACGATGCCGACGCCTCCGACGAGAGCGCGCACAACCTCCTGGGCGACCAGTTCCGTTGTCGCGATGTCGACGAGTCCCACCTCGGCTCCCGTGAACAGCAGCAGCAGCGGCAGTGACGCACCGGCGTATGCAAGCACGAGCGTGTTCACCGTGGCAGCGACGTGGTCCCGTCCGACCCGGAGCCCAGCCGCAAAAAGAGAGCGGCGTGAGGTGTCCGGATCGGCCCGCACGATCTCGGCGACGGTCGCGGCCTGGCTCACCGTGACGTCGTCGAGGACACCGAGTGCTCCGATCACCAGCCCGGCCAGCAGCAGACCTCGCACGTCGACGTGGTCCGCCAGCGCGCCCAGGTGTGCTGCGGCATCCTGCGCGAGACCCGTGAACTGACCAAGGTGCGTGAACGCGTGCCCCAGCAGGCCGGTCAACGTCAGACTCGCCAGAGTTCCTACCAGTGCCACAGACGTCTTGGCCGTGAAGCCGTGACCGAGGTAGAGCGTTATGATCATGATGGTGGACGCTCCGACCACGGCCACGGCGAGCGGCGACGACCCGTCGAGCAACGCCGGCAGTACGAAGGCGACCAGCACCACGACGGTCAGCGCGAGTCCGGCCAACGCCGTGACGCCGCGCCACCGGGAGAGTGCGACCACGGCCACCGCGAAGATCAGCGCCAGCGCGGCGAGCGGCGTCGACCGCTGGAAATCCTCGACCTGGTACCTCTCCTCCAGTGGACGGTCGAGCAGGCCGAACAGGACGATCTCGTCGCCGGTCGCGAAGTGCGGCGCTCCCGAACCGTACGGCAACGGCACGGACGCCGCCTGTCCGGCATCCGGACCGGAATCGACCTGGATCTCCGCCTCGACGCACTCCGGATCGGACGACTCTGCGCACGGCACGATCTCGACGATCGTCGCCTCAAAACGCTGCGGAGCATCCAGCGACTGCCGGTCACCGCTGGGCCACAGCACCACCAGGCCGACTATCGTGGCGAGGATGAGCGGAGCGAGTACGGCGGTGATCATCCGGCGCATCGCTGCCGGCGTGGTGATCTCGCGCGACTGTGTCATGGCTTGCGCGCAGGCACGCGGCACGCATTGGCAGCCCGGCAGCGGCGACGCAGGATAGTGACGAACATGGCCATCCGTAATGTACGGGATGATGGTGGCGCCCTAATCGCCCTAACGTATGACGACAACTACATTGAGGAGCCTCATGGCGAGTAGCCGTTCGCGCCAACGTCGTCCGACGAACCGCCGGCCCGCCCCTCCCGAGACGCGTACCAGGGCCCCCGCGCCGAGCAGTTCCCGGCGCCGAGCACCGACCACGCCGACTGCACCGACAGGGATGCGCGGCGGCCTGGAAAGGGCAAGCCTGCCGCTGCTGACCCAACTGGCGCGGCTCCCCCGGTGGCTCGTCGGCCTCATTCCCGGGGTGCTGCTGCTGGGCGGGCTGTTGGTGCCCCCGCCGTGGGGCATCGTGCTGCTTGTTGTCGTGACGCTGTTCCTGGCGTGGCTGCTCGTGCTGTCCTGGCCGCGGCTGAGCGGCCGGTCCCGCGTGCTGCGCATCGCCGTCGTACTGCTGCTGGCCGTCTTGACGGTGGGGCACGCGGCCGGCCTGATCTGAC
>JBMCTR010000326.1:0-3150 GCA_048622955.1 Actinomycetota bacterium | reverse complement strand
ACGGGTGCGATCAGCCACTTGCCGTGCCGCCACGGCGCACCGAGCACGCCGCCCACCATGGCACTGCGCAGCCTTTCCGCCGTCACGTCCCGAAGGACACCGGCGTCCAGCACGTCAACGCGGTCGACCCGGGCTCCTGCCGCCCGCTCCAGCACGCGGCGGAACCCCTCGACGTCGGGAAGTTCGGGCATGGCGGTACTCGTCAGCTGTAACTCGGCTCCGTCCGGCCGTCGACATGGTCGTCGACGCCGTCGCTCGCCCGGCCCCGGAGGGTGAGAAAGCCGTCGTCGTCGACGCTGCCGAGATCACCGGTGCGGAACCAGCCGCCGTCGGGGCCGGCGCGGTCGTCCTCCCCGTGGTAGCCGCGGAACACGTTGCCTCCGGCGACGAGGATCTCACCGGCGCCGTCGACGCACACCGCGACACCGGGGAGCGGACGGCCCACCGTGCCGGGGCGCCGCCGGCCGGGTGTGTTGACGGTCACGGGAGCGGTCGTCTCGGCCCGCCCGTACCCCTCGAGAATGGGCATGCCGGCGCCGCTGAACCGCAGCCCGACCTCATGGGACAGCGGCGCACCGGTCGACACGCAGTACCGCACTCGCCCGCCGAGCGCGGTCCGCATCCGGCGGTGCACGACCGGGTCGGGGACGCTGGCGCCGGGCTCCAGCGCCGCCTCGTAGAGGTCGCTGAACATCCGGGGCGTCCCGGGCAGCACCGTCGGCCCGAATGTCCGCAGGTCGCTGCCGAGCGTGTGCGGCGCAGCCGGGTAGCCGACCTGGGCGCCGACGTCGAGGCACACGAACTGGATCAGCCGGGCGAAGATGCTCGAAGGCGGCAGGAGCATCAGCAGGCGTTCGCCCGGCCCGATCGCCTCCCCCAGGTGGATCCCGGTCTGCCGGATCGTCCACGCGATGTTCCCGTGGGTGAGCACGCAGCCCTTCGGGCGGCCGGTGGTTCCGGAGGTGTACACGATCGTCGCGACGTCCTCGAGCGACAGCCCGGCCAGCCGTTGTTCGAGCCGCCCCGGGCTACGACCGTCGCAGTAGCCGTCGTCGGCCAGTTCGTCCAGGCCCCCGTCGTCCATGACGAACACGTCCTCCGCGCCGGCGGCCTCGAGACGATCGGCCAACTCCGCCGTGGCCGCGAACGCCCACGCCGCACCCGCGTCGTCGAGGATCCGGCGGCAATGCCCGGGCGGCGCGGTGGTGTACAGCGGGACGGTCACCGCGCCCGCGTAGAGCACCGCCAGATCAGCGATCAGCCACTCCGCTCGCGGCGGGCCCATGAGCACGACCCTGTCGCCCGGACCGATCCCGCGCGCGACCAGCCCAGCGGCGGCCGCCCGTGCCCGCTCCGTGACCTTCGAACGGGTCATCGACCGCCAGCCGGAGCCCTCGGGCGTGGCGACAACCGGCTGCTGCGGCCACCGCTCGGTCAGTGCGCTCAGCCGCCCCGGCAGATGGTCGGCCGGACCGACATCGACCGGCTCCGGGCCCTGCACGTGGGACCGGCTCATGGCCGCGCGGCTACCCGGTGTGTACCCGGTGAATCGTGCTGAGCACTCACCCGTTGACACCGGCGCCGGGTCGATCAGGCGGCCCCGGGCACACCGAGCTGCCGCCTGCCCCCCACCAGTTCCCGCACCGCGGCGGCGATCGCCGACCGGTCGATCCCGGCGTCCCGGAGTTGCTCGTCCGGGGTGGCAGACGCGGGCATGTGTCGAACCGCGAGGGAGACCACGGCCGGTCGCACGGTATCCGCACCGAACGCGGCGCGGACGGCATCGCCCAGCCCGCCTTCCGGCCAGTGGTCCTCAACGGTCACCAGCCGGCCGGTCGCCCGCGCGGCGGCCTGCAGCGTACCCGCGTCGATGGGCTTGACGGAGTACGCGTCGATCACGCGCACCGGCACGCCCTGGCCTTCCAGTTCCGCTGCCGCCGCCAGCGCCTCGTGCACGGTGACACCCGCGGCCACGACGGTGGCCACGTCCGCATCGCTCGAACGGAGCACCCTGCTGCCGCCGATCGTGAAGACCTCGTCCGCGCCGTAGATGACCGGAGTGTCGCCCCGGCTGGTCCGCAGGTAGCTGATGCCCGGCTGCTCTGCCATGGCGGTCGCGAGGTCGGCCGTCTGGTTGCCGTCACACGGGTAGAGGACCGTGCTGCCGTGGACGGCGCGCATCCAGGCCAGGTCCTCCAAACCCATCTGCGACGGGCCGTCCTTGCCGATCGCGACGCCCGCATGAGAGCCGACGAGCCGCAGGTCCGCCCGGCTGACCGCGGCCATCCGGATGAAGTCGTGCGCCCGGGTGAAGAACGCGGCGAACGTGGCCACGAACGGCGTCCAGCCGCGCGCCTGCATCGCCACCGCCGCACTGATCATCTGCTGTTCCGCGATGTAGAACTGGAAGAACCGCTCCGGATATGCCGTCGCGAACTTGGCCATCCGCGTCGAGTCCGAGACCTCGCCGTCGAGCCCGACCACGTCGGGGCGCACCGCACCCAGGGCGGCGAGCGTCTCGCCTAACGCCGTCCGCGTCGCCACCTCGTCCCCGACGTCGTAAGTGGGCTGCGCGGCCTCGCCGACCTGGAACCGGTGCGGAGAGCCGGCACCGCTCGGTGCCGCCACCCGCAGCCGCAGCGAGCGGACCCCGCCGAGCTCGGCGATCGCCTCCTCGGCCTCGCCGAGCGGCTTGCCGTGCGCGCCTTCCTGGTCCTCGACCGCCTCGACGCCGGAGCCCTTCTTCGTCAGGGCGAGCACCGCCACCGGCCGGGTGGTGTTCTCGGCCTCGGTGAGAGCCTGATCGATCGCCTCCACGTCGTGGCCGTCCACCTCAATGGTGTGCCACTCGAAGGCGGCGATCCGGCGTGCGTACGCCGCGCTGTCCCACTCGTGCCGCGTAGGCCCGCGCTGCCCCAGCCGGTTGACATCGATGATCGCGACCAGGTTGTCCAATGCCTCGTAGCCCGCGTGCTCGAACGACTCCCACATGGAGCCCTCCGCGAGCTCACTGTCGCCGCACAGCACCCACACCCGGTACGGCAGCCGGTCGAGCCGGGCGCCGGTGAGCGCGTATCCCACCCCCACCGGCAGGCCCTGCCCGAGCGACCCGGTCGCGACCTCGACCCACGGCAGCCGGGGCGTCGGGTG
>JBMCTR010000325.1:0-3154 GCA_048622955.1 Actinomycetota bacterium | reverse complement strand
CGCCGAAGCCCGCCTGGTCGAGCAGCGCGGCCCTGGTGGACAGGAAGTCGTACGCTCCGTCCGCGTCGAGCTCGAGCGCGGACGGCCGGGGGTGCCGCAGCGCGCCGGACAGCTCGGGGTAGACGGCGCTGGCGCGGCCGAGCTCGGCGAGCAGCAGCTCGTCCGGCCGTGCGAGCCAGCGGTGCAACCCGTCGCCTCCGGCCCAGACCTGCTCGGCCGGCACCAGCAGGCTGGGGTCCTCCACCGACTGCAGGAGGAACTCCAGCCGCCACCGAGCGTCAGGGAACGTGGCCTGATCGGCGGGCTCGGCTGCGTCGTCTGTGTCGGCTGTGTCGTCTGTGTCGGCTGCGTCGTCTTGGTCGCTCTGGTCGAACAGCGTCCGCTCGGCCGGGTTCGCATCCGTGAGGCGGAACGTGGCCCGTGCCGGCCCGGTCTGGCCGGTGCCGAACTCGGCCCACGGCGCCAGTGCCCGTCGCAGGTCGGCGATGTCGTCCGGCTCCGCCTCGAATCGCCCGTCGGGGCTCGTGAGGGCCTGCAGCCAGCGCTCCGCAACTGGGACCTGTTTCGGCGGCCGGCCACGGCGCCGTGGGAGCAGCGGCGTGGCTGCGAGCTTCTCGCGTACCGCCACGTCGACGAGTCGGTGCAGCGCATCCGAGACCAGGTCGGACGGGCTTTGGCCCCTCGTGTCGGTCGAGGAGGCTGCTTCGGCGCGGACGGCCGGAGGCATCGCACTGACGAGCTCCTGCATCGCGACGACGTCCGGGCCCTGCAGGACAGGCCGCCAGCCGGCGTAGCCCGCATCGTCGTGCTGGTCGACCTCCGGGAGGACTCGTCCGCGTTCGGCGAGCTCCCGGGCGAAGGCGTGCAGCTCAGCGAGGAACCGCACGGATGCGCCGTACCGAATGGACGCGCCATGCCGCACGGATGCGCCATCCGGTACGGATGCTCCGTACCGCACGGACCCGTCCGGCTCCTCCAGGACCGCCAGCGCGGCGGCCGGGTCGAACGTCGCGATGGGAACGGACCAGCGCAGCAGCGCCGGCCCCTTCGTCGGACTCGGCCGGGGCGAGACCCGGGTCAACTCCGGTGAGTCCAGCGGCGCCGTCCGCAGCGAAGGGAGCAGCAGCGTCGCGGTGCCCGGCTTGCCCGAGTGCACTGTGGCGAGTTGCTCGGCCGTAGCGGCGAACGGGTGCGGCCGCGCGGACCGCATCGCCTGGCTCGGGCTCTTGACCGGGCGTTCGGAGTCTTCCGCCCAGAGGCACAGGCCCCGGCCGCGGGACCAGAAGCCGTGGACGGTCAGCATGCGGCGATAACCCTTCACTCCTGGCGGCAGCGGTCACCCTACCGGGATCGGGCGCCGCCATGAGAGACCGGCCACCGGTACTCGGGCACATGTGCAGGATCTCGGTGTGACCTAAAGAGGGAGACTTCTCCTGAGTGATCAAACTGCCGGCGGAACCCCGAATTCTTCATGATCACCGCAAGTTTGATCACTAGGGAGAAGGGTCGCTCTTTAGGTCACACATGCACGGGATATCCACACCCCTCTCCGCGGTGGCCCGGCCGTCCACATTCTCGTTATGGTCGGCGCTCCCGATGTTCGTCGGCGGCCACGCTGATCGGTATGGCTGGCATCCCGGGCGATGTGCGCGAACTGCTGCGCCGCCACGACGGCGTGCTGCTCACCGCCGACGCCAAGAAGGCCGGAGTCTCCGAGAGCAGGCTGAGCCGGCTGGCGGCTTCCGGCCGGCTCGAGCGCGCGGTGCACGGCGCATATGTGGATGCAGAGGTCTACGCACAGCTCGACGAGTGGCAGCGCTTCGCGATGCGGGCACGAGCATTCGGCCTGCTGAGCGCATCCGACTCCTTCCTCACCGGATGGGCGTGCACGGTGATCCGGGGGTATCCGACGCTCGGCCGGCCGCCGAGACTCGCGACGGTCGTACGGCCGAAGGGCACGCGGCGCTGGTCGTTCACGGGGACCAGTGGCCGTGTGCTGGTTGCCGATCTCCCTGAAGAGCACCGGTGTCGACTGGGGTGGCTGCCGGTCGTCAGCGACGAGTGGGCCGTCGTGGACCTGGCGCGGACGGCACGGTTGCCGGACTCGCTCGTGGTGGCGGACGAGGCCGCGCGGCGCGGGTGCGACCTGGCCAAGGTGCTTCCGCAGATGGGTCACTGGGTAGGCATCAACCGGGCGAACTGGGTCGTCGCGCAGGCCGTCCCGACCGTGGAAAGCCCGCTGGAGACGCTGGGCCGGTTCGCGTTCCTCGAGCACGGGCTGCCGATGCCGGTGACGAACGCCTGGGTGGGGCGTGACGGGCCGCAGTGGCGGCTCGACGGTCTGCTGCCGTGGCACTGGTGGGGTTACGAGGGCGACGGGGCGCTGAAGTACGACAACCGGGCCGACGCGTCGCAGATCGTGCAGGCTCAGCAGGAGCGCGAGTTCCAGCTGCGGCGCCTCGGGTTGGACCTGCTGCGGTACGGGTGGCCGGATGCCTATCCGCGGCGCCGGGCGCTGGCCGACAAGGTGCTGGCGATGTTCGCCGACCACCCGCCGCAGTCGGAGCCCGTGCGCTGGTGGAAGGACGTACCTGGGTACGGCCCGGTCGAACCGGCGCAGGAGGACTGGCCGTCCCCGTGCCCGGCCGGCATCGTGTTGCCGGCCGGCTGGGAGCGCGACATCGATGACCTGCGCTCCCACGAGGGCGACCAGGTGGCGGGTGCGTGCTAGGAGATGCCCGATGGCTCACGCGGGCGGGTCAGATTGGCGGGGACAGGATCACCGCGGAACGCGGGACGTGCCGCCGCGCAACAGCCATGCGCTCGTGACGACGATGGCGGCCAAGCCGATCGCAACCACGAGGAAGTGGCCCGCCGGTCGTGGTGGTGTTCGCGTACCATGACCGCCATGGCTCCCGGCCGGATCTTCGTCCGTGCCCGTACCGGTGCTGCACGGGCACGAGTAGCCGTACGCGCGTAGCGCGCGCCGCCACCGAGATCCGCCATCCGCCGGCCACGACCTTGGCCGCTCCTCCACCGACATGAAGGCGAGCCACCCATGCCGCAGCACCGACCTGCCCTTGACGGCCTCGAGGACAAGTGGGCCGCACACTGGGAGGAGCAGGGAACCTACCGGTTCGACCGCTCCGCCGAA
>JBMCTR010000324.1:0-3165 GCA_048622955.1 Actinomycetota bacterium | reverse complement strand
ACCGTGCGGGTCGACGGTCCCGCGGGACTACTGATCGGCCGCGCCGAACCACCGCTCGTAGACCGTGTCGTACACCCCGTTCTCCACGAGCTCAAGCAGGGCGACGTCGATGCTCGCGCGGAGGTCGCGGTCATGCGCGGACCCGATGCCGTAGCTGAACTCCTCGAACACCAGCCCCACGACCTCGACCTCGCCGCCCCCGGACCGCGCCGCGTAGTGCTGGAGGACGGGCGCGTCGTAGACGACCGCGTCGAGCTCTCCGGCCCGCAGCGCGTCGTAGGTCTCGTCGATGTCGTCGTGCAGGACCGGCCCGATGCCGACGGCGGTGAGGTAGTCGGCCGCCGGGGTCTCGGCGACCGTGCCCACGCGGTGGCCGGCCAGATCCTCGGGACCGGAGATCTCGCCACGGATCTCGTCCACGGCCATCGTGCTCGTGATGCTGGCCGTGAAGTACGCGAGCAGGAAGTAGCCGGCGAGGATCCACCCCACCGCGAACACCCGCCCGATGTTCCGGCGCGGTGTGTTGTTGCCCGCCCCGAACGGCGTGATCGCGACGACCGCCCACCAGAGCGACTCTGCGATCCCCCGGACGTAGCTGGTGGGGATGTCCGGGTTGCGGTCCCGTTCGAGGAACCAGATGACATGGCCCACCGCCAGGACGATGAACCCGAAGATCACGATGAACCAGAGGACCCAGGAGACCAGCTGGCTCGTCACGATGCGCGCCAGCGCCGAGCCGATCCCGCCTCCCTCGTCGGACTCGACCATGATCTGCAGCCCGGACTCGAACGTGGGTTGCGACAGCGCGAGCTCGCTCGCCCGCGCCGCGTTGATGTCCAGCCCGCCGAGGGCCACGTCCGCCGCCCCCCGCTGTACGTCGTCGATCTGCTTGGCGAGGCTGTTGACCTGCACGACCTCGTAGTCGGCGCCGATGCGCTCGGCCACGTGGCTCCAGAGCTCGACGCTGAAACCGGTGTATTGCCCGTCCTCGTAGGCCACGAACGGCGGCAGGCTCCGTGTCGTCACGGTCAGGGTCTGGCCGCCGAACGTCTGCGCCGCCACGCCGCCGCCGGTGTCCGCGGTGAGCGCGCTGAAATCCGGCTCGCCGTCCGGGTCGGCCGTGCGCAGCCACTCCTCCACCTCGGCGCGGTGGTCGTTGATCCACTCCCGCGCATGCCGGCGGAGGTCCTCGGGTGAGCCCTCGCCGGCCCGCATCCGGGCGTTCTGCTCGGCGATGTCGTCGAGCGGGATCCGGACGAGCTCGAGCAGGCGCCGGATCGCGGGGTTGGTCTCGAGGAAGTCCCTGCTGCCGACGGCCCTGATGTCGTTGGGCGGCCAGCCGGGACGGCACGGGTCGCTGACGCATCCCGCGACGCCGTCGACGGCCATCTCGCTCGTGCTGCCGGCGCCGGCCGCCGGGACGGTCGCGGCCACGTCGATCCACGCGACGTCCTCGCCCGGCACCAGCTCACCCACGGTCCAGTTGGGGGTCCAGGTGTAGAACAGCACCGGCTCGCCCTGCCGGTACCGCTCGATGACCTGGTCGACCAGCGGCGGGTAGTCGCCCTGGACGTGCGTGACCGTGTCGCGCAGGTCGAGGGCGTCGAGGTGCTCCTCGACCACCGCTTCGCAGCCCCAGCCGACCTGGCAGCCGACGAGGTCGGCCTTGCCGTCACCGTCGGCGTCGAAGCGGCTCGCCACGGCCGGGTCGGCGAGGTCGCCGAGCCCGGTGACGTCGTGCTGTTCCACGCTTTCCAGGTCGACCAGATAGCCCTGGAACGCCCCGTCGTCCACCTGGGTCCCGACGATCTCGAGGTCGTCGCGTGCGTCCAGTTCATCGATGATCGCGTCGTGCAGCGGGAACCACCCGTTCACCCAGAGATCGACCTGCCCCGCTGCCGCGCTCCGGTAGAACTCCTCGTTCTCCATGGTGCTGACGGACTCGACCGGGTAGCCGAGCGCCTCGATCAGCTGGCGGTACACCTCCGCCTGGAACCACCCCGTGTCCCAGGTGGCCCGGGCCATGCGCACCGGCTCCGGGGCCGACTCCCCCGCGGCGGCGCGTGTGCCCGCCCCGCCGGCGAGGCCGGCGGCCGCCGCCGCGACGACCAGCGTGAGCGCCAGCGGACGAACGACGCTCCACCCGCCGGGCAGCACGGCACGGGAAGACAGTCCCATCCCGAAAGTCTCGACTGGAGCGTGCACGACGTCAAGATCATGAGAACACGGTGAGGGCAGCGGGCGGCCGGCGGACGGCCACCACCCGGTTTGACCCGGCTTAAACTTGACTCATTCCAGAAAGGCTGCTGGACTGGCGCGACCATGCCCCACGACACCACCTCGGCGAGCGACGAGTTGCGCCGCGCCGGGCTCCGGGTCACCAGACCCCGGTATGCAGTGCTGGAGTGGCTCACCGAGCACCCGCATGCCACCGCCGAGCAGATCGCCGACGCGGTGCGGGAGCGTCTCGGCTCGGTCTCCATCCAGGCCGTCTACGACGTGCTCAGCGTGTGCGGCGCCGCCGGCCTGGTCCGGCGGATCGAGCCGGCAAGCCATCCGGGCCGGTACGAACGCCGTACCGGTGACAACCACCACCACCTGGTGTGCCGCTCCTGCGGCCGCACCGAAGACGTCGACTGCACCGTGGGTTCGCGGCCGTGCCTGGTCCCCGGCAACGATCATGGATTCCAGGTCGACGAAGCCGAAGTGGTGTTCTGGGGCCGGTGTCCGGAGTGCAGAAGCAAGGCGGCGCCCGAGACCACGCCGCGGCCAGCACCATTCACTCACCGCGAGGAGGAACCGCTGTGACAGATACGCAGCAGCCCAGGCCTACGACGACCGATGCCGGCATCCCCGTCCAGAGCGACGAGCACTCGCTCACCGTAGGCCCGGACGGTCCCATCCTGCTGCAGGACAACTACCTGATCGAGCAGATGGCGACGTTCAACCGGGAGCGCATCCCGGAGCGCCAGCCGCACGCGAAGGGCGGCGGGGCATTCGGCCGCTTCGAGGTGACCGACGACGTCAGCGCCTACACCAAGGCGGCGGTGTTCCAGCCCGGGACCAAGACCGACGTGCTGCTGCGGTTCTCCTCGGTGGCCGGCGAACGGGGCAGCCCCGACACCTGGCGCGACCCGCGGGGCTTCGCGCTGAAGTTCTACACCA
>JBMCTR010000323.1:0-3168 GCA_048622955.1 Actinomycetota bacterium | reverse complement strand
CCGACCCACACGGCGACGACCGCGGCGCGCTGCTCGGCCGGCGCGTACTCGATGGCAAGATCCTGGAGGAGGGGAATCAGCGCCCCCTCGCTCGCCCCGTACAGCAACGCAGCCAAGCCGACGAGGAGCAGCGTCCCGGCCATGCCCATCATGACAAAGGAGATCGCAAGGACGCTTGCCGTGCCGATCACCAGCGATCGCACGCCGAGGCGCGAGCTGATCCGGCCGAGGTTGAACGCTGCGATCGTCGACGTGACGGCGGGAAGAGCGATAACGACGCCACGGGCGCCTGCGCCGAGGCCGAACTCGTCGGCCAGGTGGACCGGCACGACCGTGAGGAACAAACCAAAGATGACCATGAACACGACGAGCCCCGTGGCCAGCGTCGCCAGCAGCACCGGCTGACGCACGACCTCGACGGCGTCCTTGATCTGGTCGCTGACCCGTGGCCTCGCGGCCGGGCGGCCCGGCTGGAGAATCAGCCAGGCGGCCACGCCGGTGACCAGCGCGACCGTGAACAGGCCGAACGTCACCCGCCAGCTGGTCAACTCGGTGACGACACCGGACAGCAACGGCAGGGCAGCCAGACCGACGGTGAGCACGGCGCTGTTGCGTCCGATCAGCCGGGTGCGCTCCAGGCCGGACCAGTTGTCACCGATCAGCACGACGGCGAGGTTGATCAAACCGGCGGATCCCACACCCTGGGCGAACCTGGCCACCAGCAGGATCTCGAACGACGGCGCCAGGGCGGACAACCCGCCGAACAGTCCGAAGATCATAAGGCAGGCGGTGAGCACCGCCCTTCGTCCGAGCCGGTCCGCGATGATCCCGACGACGGGTGCGACCACGATACCGGCGACCGACCCCGTCGCCACCAGCAGGCCGGCGCCTTCCGGCCCGACATCGAACTCGGCGAGCACGTTCGGGATCGCCGGAGTGACGAGCGTGTTGTTGAGGATTCCAGTAAGCGTGACCGTGAAGATGAAAACGAGCGGTGGTCGGCGCGTCACTCCGAGAGCCTACGCGTTGCCCCGCCCGCGCCGAGCAGACCACGAGGGCGTAGCGTCAGCCTGCACCACTCCGCGCCCACGTCGAGGCGAACCGTCACCTCGAGGATCTGCGCTCGCGCTAATCGGACAAAACGGACAAACTGCGAGCGCATCGCCTTGAGGTGGCCGTTTCCCTCGAGGTGGCCTGACCGCGCACCCGCCCGTACGGGCCAGGCGGCCCGTCAGCCGCTGGCCCCGTCGTTCGTCGGCGCGGCGCCCTGCCGGAGCAGGCCGTACGTCACGCTGTCGGTGAGCGCTTCCCAGGAGGCCTCGATGATGTTCGGGCCGACACCGACGGTCTGCCACGCCGAGTGGCCGTCGGCCATCTCGACGAGCACCCGGGTCACCGCGTCGGTGCCGTGGGCGGCGTCGAGGATGCGCACCTTGAAGTCGATCAGCTCGAGCTTGTTGATCTCCGGGTACAGCGTTCCGATGGCCGTCCGCAGCGCATGGTCGAGGGCGTTGACCGGCCCGTTGCCCTCGCCGGTCACGACGGCGCGCTCACCCCCGGCCCGGACCTTGACCGTCGCCTCGCTCGGCGCGTCCCCGCTCTGGCCGGACTCGACGATGACCCGCCAGCTGTCCACCTCGAAGAACCGCGGCCGCGCGCCCTCCACCTGTTCGCGGAGCAGCAGCTCGAACGACGCGTCCGCCGCCTCGAACGTGTAGCCCTGCGCCTCCAGCTCCTTGACGCGCCGCGTCACCCGTGTGACCAGGTCGCGGTCGGACGACAGGTCGTACCCGAGCTCCCGTCCCTTCAGCTCGATGCTGGCCCTGCCGGCCATGTCCGACACGAGCATTCGCATGTCGTTGCCCACGTCCGCCGGATCGATGTGCTGGTAGAGGTCGGGGTCGACCCGGATGGCGCTGGCGTGCAGCCCCGCCTTGTGGGTGAAGGCGCTCGTGCCCACGTACGGCTGCCGGGAGTAGGGCACCACGTTCGTCACCTCGGACACCGCGTGCGCGATCCGCGTCGCCTCGCGCAGCTTGCCGTCCGGCAGCAGCGGCATGCCGCGCTTGAGCTCGAGGTTGGCCACCACTGTGACGAGGTCCGCGTTGCCGGTGCGCTCGCCGTACCCGTTCAGCGTCCCCTGCACGTGCGTCGCACCGGCGTCCACCGCGGCCAGCGAGTTCGCCACGGCGCAGCCGGTGTCGTTGTGGCAGTGGATGCCCAGCCGCGCGCCTGCGCCGTCCGCGATGGCGGACACCACCTCGCCGACGTCGTCGGGCAGCAGGCCGCCGTTCGTGTCGCACAGCGCGACGAGATCCGCGCCGGCCTCGGCGGCGGTGCGTACGACCTCCATGGCGTACGCCGGGTCGCGCCGGTACCCGTCGAAGAAGTGCTCCGCGTCCAGGAAGACCCGCCGTCCCTGCCCGGTCAGGAACGCCACGGTGTCGCGCACCATCGCGAGGTTCTCCTCCGGCGTGGTGCGCAGCGCCCGCTCGACGTGGCCGGTGTGGCTCTTCGCGACCAGCGTCACGACCGGCGCCTCGGCGTCGAGCAGCGCGCGGACAAGCTCGTCGTCCTCGGCGCGCATGTTGGGCCGGCGGGTCGAGCCGAAGGCCACCATCGTGGCGTGCTGCAGCCGCAACTCGCTGCGGGCGCGCTGGAAGAACGCGGTGTCCTTTGGGATCGCTCCGGGCCAGCCGCCCTCGATGAACCCGACGCCGAGGTCGTCGAGGTGCCGCGCGATGGCGAGCTTGTCCTGCACGGACAGCGACAGCCCCTCCTGCTGGGCGCCGTCGCGCAGCGTCGTGTCGTAGACGTGGAACTGGTCCGGATTCATCACACACCCCTGGAAAAGCGAAAGACCCGTCGCGGATCGCGAACGGGTCTGCGCGCCGGGTGCCCTCGTGGGCTCGGCGCGCTAGGTAATAATGATCGTTCCGAGGAACATCGCCCTCTCAGGGTGCCATACGATGCCCTTCTCCTAAGACGGGGGTCTCAGATGGTGGACGTACGTCCTGCCGCAGTGGACGACAAGCCCTACATCCTGCGCGCGCTCACCGAAGCGTGGGGGTCGACGGTCGTGGCGGCGCACGGCATGGTCTACGACGCCGCGACGCTGCCGGGCTTCGTCGCCGTGGTGGACGGCGAGCCGGCGGGGCTGCTCACCTA
>JBMCTR010000322.1:0-3209 GCA_048622955.1 Actinomycetota bacterium | reverse complement strand
CATCACGCTGCCAGCTTCCGTGACGCCAGCGCGGGGGTCGGGTGGCGGCTGCCGCCTCCGGCAGCGTGCAATGGCCCCATGACCGTTCACGTAGGACCGGGACCGCTGGAGCCAACCGACGTCGTCGCCGTCGCCCGGGACGGTGTGGGCGTCGAACTGAGCGCCGAGGCGCTCGCGGAGATCACCAAGAGCCGCGAGGTCGTCGACCACCTGGCCGCCGCAGACCTGCCGTACTACGGGGTGTCCACCGGCTTCGGCGCCCTGGCCACCCGCCACATCCCGGCGGAGTCGCGGGCGCAGCTGCAGCGCAGCCTGATCCGCAGCCACGCCGCCGGGTCCGGTGACGAGGTCGAGCCGGAGGTCGTCCGCGCGATGATGCTGCTCCGGCTGTCCACCGTGGCCACCGGGCGAACGGGAGTGCGTCCAGAGACGGCGCGGGCGTACACCGCCATGCTCGCCGCCGGTATCACCCCGGTGGTCTACGAGTACGGCAGCCTCGGCTGCTCCGGCGACCTGGCGCCTCTGGCCCACTGCGCGCTGGCGCTCATGGGCGAAGGCGACGTGCGAACGCCGACCGGTGAGCGCGCCCCCGCGGACAGGGCACTGCGCTCGGCCGGCATCGAGCCCGTCCGGCTGGCCGAGAAGGAAGGCCTGGCGCTGATCAACGGGACCGACGGCATGCTGGCCATGCTGCTGCTGGCCGCGGCGGACCTGCGGCGGCTGCTGCGCACGGCGGACCTCGCCGCCGCGATGAGCGTCGAGGCACTGCTCGGGACCGACCGGGTCTTCGCCCCCGACCTGCAGGGGTTGCGGCCGCACCCGGGACAGGCCGACTCGGCGGCCAACCTCCGGAAGTTGCTGGACGGGTCCGGTGTGGTCGCGAGCCACCGCGGCCCGGAGTGCACCCGGGTACAGGACGCGTACTCGCTGCGGTGCTCCCCGCAGGTGCACGGCGCCGGGCGGGACACGCTGGCGCACGCGGAGACCGTCGCGTCCCGCGAGCTGGCCTCCGCGATCGACAACCCGGTGGTCACCGACGACGGGCGGGTAGAGTCGAACGGCAACTTCCACGGTGCGCCGCTCGGCTACGTGCTCGACTTCCTCGCCATCGCGGTGGCGGACGGCGCGAGCATCAGCGAGCGGCGCACCGACCGGTTCCTCGACCGCGCGCGCAGCGGCGGGCTCCCGGCCTTCCTGGCCGACGACCCGGGCGTCGACTCCGGGCACATGATCGCCCAGTACACCCAGGCATCGATCGTGTCCGAGCTGAAACGCCTCGCCGTTCCCGCGTCCGCGGACTCCATCCCGTCCAGCGCCATGCAGGAGGACCACGTCTCCATGGGCTGGAACGCCGGCCGCAAGCTGCGCCGCGCCATCGACGGGTACACCCGGGTGCTGGCCGTCGAGTTGCTCACCGCCGCCCGCGCCCTGGACCTGCGCGCGCCCCTGGAACCCGCCGCGGGCACGGGCGCGGTCCGCGATGCCATCCGGGAGCGCGTGTCCGGGCCGGGCCCCGACCGGTATCTCGCCGCGGAGATCGACGCCGTGGTCGATCTGGTGCGCGACGGCCGGTTGGTTGCCGCCGCGGAGTCCGCCGTGGGCACACTGAGGTAGGCGAGGCAAGGAGGCGATCGCGTCATGACCGCGGGACCCCGAACCGTCCGTGCGCCCCGGGGCGCCACCCTTACCGCCCGGGGCTGGCCCCAGGAGGCCGCGCTGCGGATGCTGCAGAACAACCTCGACCCGGAGGTCGCCGAGCACCCGGAGGAACTCGTCGTCTACGGCGGCGCCGGCAAGGCGGCGCGCGACTGGGCGTCGTTCGACGCGCTGGTCCGGACCCTCACGACTCTGGGGGACGACGAGACGATGCTGGTCCAGTCCGGCCGGCCGGTGGGCGTGCTGCGCACCCACGAGTGGGCGCCGCGCGTGCTGATCGCCAACGCCAACCTGGTGGGCGACTGGGCCACCTGGGACGAGTTCCGCCGTCTCGAGGCCCTCGGGCTGACGATGTACGGCCAGATGACGGCGGGGTCGTGGATCTACATCGGGACGCAGGGCATCCTGCAGGGCACCTACGAGACGTTCGCCGCCGTCGCGAGCAAGCGGTTCGGCGGCTCGCTGGCGGGCACCATCACGCTCACCGCCGGCCTCGGCGGCATGGGCGGGGCGCAGCCGCTGGCGGTCACCATGAACGACGGCGTGGTGATCGTCGTGGAGTGCGACCCGTCCCGGATCGCCCGCCGGCTCGAGCACGGCTTCCTCGACGTCGAGGCCTCGGACGTCGACGAGGCGCTGCGCCTGGCGTACGAGGCGCGGGACGCCCGCCGGCCCCGCTCGATCGGCGTGCTCGGCAACGCCGCGGCCGTCGTACCCGACCTGCTGGCGCGCGGTGCGGAGATCGACATCGTCACCGACCAGACGTCCGCCCACGACCCGCTGGCCTACCTGCCGCTCGGCGTGCCCTTCGAGGACTGGGACGCCGAGCGGGCCAAGGACCCGGCCGGCTTCGTCCAACGCGCGCGGGAGTCGATGGCCGCGCACGTCGAGGCGATGGTCGGCTTCCTCGACGCCGGGGCCGAGGTGTTCGACTACGGCAACTCGATCAGGAGCGAAGCGCAACTCGGCGGGTTCGATCGTGCCTTCGCCTTCCCCGGGTTCGTCCCCGCCCACATCCGGCCGCTGTTCTGCGAGGGCAAGGGGCCGTTCCGGTGGGCGGCGCTGTCCGGCGACCCGGCCGACATCGCGGCGACCGACCGGGCCGTGCTCGAACTGTTCCCCGACAACGAACCGCTGGCGCGGTGGATCCGGCTGGCCGGCGAGCGGGTCCGCTTCCAGGGCCTGCCGGCGCGGATCTGCTGGCTCGGCTACGGCGAGCGCGACCGGGCGGGCGAGCGGTTCAACGACATGGTCGCCTCCGGGGAGCTTCGCGCGCCCGTCGTCCTCGGGCGCGACCACCTCGACGCCGGGTCGGTGGCCTCGCCCTACCGCGAGACCGAGGCGATGGCCGACGGGTCGGACGCGATCGCCGACTGGCCGCTGCTCAACGCGCTGGTGAACACGGCCTCCGGCGCGACCTGGGTGTCGATCCACCACGGCGGCGGGGTCGGCATCGGCCGGTCGCTCCACGCCGGCCAGGTGACCGTCGCCGACGGCACGCGGCTCGCCGGCGAGAAGATCTCCCGCGTCCTGACCAACGACCCCGCCACCGG
>JBMCTR010000321.1:0-3210 GCA_048622955.1 Actinomycetota bacterium | reverse complement strand
GTCTGCGGGTCGACCTCGCGGATGTACCACAGGCAGGTGAGCAGCAGGCCGCGGTCGACACCGGCGATCAGCTCGTCGGCCGTCCCCGAGCCGCCGGCGACGGTGAGGCCGAGGTTGTCGACGGCCGGGGTGACGGGGAGGTCGGTGAGGTCGGCCGAGTGCCGCGTCTGCAGCAGGGCGGCGAGCGTGCCGTCCGAGATCCACTCGGTCCGGCGGACGGGCAGGCCGTTGTCGAACACGCTCAGGTGCGCACCGGACGCGTGGGCCACGACGTACGGCTCGCACTCCAGGCCCGGTGCGGTCGGATCGGACCACAGCGACAGCGGCCGGTTCGACAGTCGCTCGCCGACCCGCGTCCCCTTCCCGGGGTCGGCGTACACCGTCCGGCCGTCGTGGGCGTCCCGGGCGCTCATCATGAAGTACGCGTAGATCATCAGGTCGGCCACGGCGGCCGGCGGCAGCACGGTGTCGTACCTGCCGGCCGGCAGTTCGACCCTGCGCTCGGCCCAGCCGAGCCGGCGGGCCAGTTCCGCGTCCAGCCCCGTCACGTCCACGTCCGACAGGTCGCGCGACGCCTGGCCGACCCAGGCCGACCGGGACAGGTCGGCGGACTTGCCGGTGATCCCGATGTGCCCCGTCGGCTGCTCGTGGCGCAACCGCAGCCCCGTGGACGACCCCAGGTACGTGGTCGTCACGTCGTGCTCGACGTACCCGTACAGCACCCGCTGCTCTGCCCGGGCGCGGCCGAAGGCCTCGCCGAGCGCCGGTGCGATGTCGCCGAACACGCCGATGGAGGTCTCGCCCGGCTCGTCGTCCCAGTCCGCCGCCGCGCCGTCCGACACCAGCGGCTGCGCGTCCTCGGCGGGGCCGTTGTCCCGAGCGGCCTGCTCGGCGGCTCGCACCAGCGGTTCGAGCGACTCCGGCGTCACGGCGCTGCGCGCGACAACGCCGGACGCAGCGCCGCCCGCGGTCGCGCCGAGGACCGCCACCACCGTGACCGACCGGGACCTCGTGATCCCGTTGGTCGTCAGGGTGTTGTTGGCCCAGCGCAGGTTCGCGGTGTGACCTTCATCGACCAGGACCACGCAGCCGTCGGTACGGGAGAGCGCGAGGCAACGCTCCACGATCTCCTGCGGTGTCATGCTCACTGGCCGCCCTCCTGAGCCGTGTTGAGGACCCGGACGCCGCGGAACAGCGCGGACGGGCAGCCGTGCGAGACCGGCGCGATCTGCCCCGGCTGCGCCTTGCCGCAGTTGAAGGCGCCTCCGAGCACGTAGGTCTGCGGCCCGCCGACGGCCTCCAGCGACCCCCAGAAGTCCGTCGTGCTCGACTGGTACCCGACGTCGTTCACCTGCCCGGCGAGCGTGCCGTTCCTGATCGCGTAGAACCGCTGGCCGGTGAACTGGAAGTTGTACCGCTGCTGGTCGATCGACCACGACTTGTTGCCGACCACGAAGATCCCCCGCTCGACGCGGCCGATGAGCTCCGCGGTCGAGGGCCCGTCCGCCGCGGGCTGCAGCGAGACGTTGGCCATCCGCTGCACCGGCACGTGGCCGGGCGAGTCGGCGAACGCGCAGCCGTTGGACCGGCCCAGCGACATCAGCTTCGCGATCCTGCGGTCCAGCTGGTAGCCGACGAGGATGCCGTCGCGGACGATGTCCCAGCGCTGCGCCTCGACCCCGTCGTCGTCGTAGCCGATCGTGGCCAGGCCGTGCGGCGTGGTCCGGTCGCCGGTGACGTGCATGACCGGCGTGCCGTAGCGCAGCGTGCCGAGCTTGTCCGGCGTCGCGAACGACGTGCCCGCGTAGTTGGCCTCGTAGCCCAGCGCCCGGTCGAGCTCGGTGGCGTGGCCGACCGACTCGTGGATCGTCAGCCACAGGTTCGTCGGGTCGATGACGAGGTCGTACGTCCCCGGCTCCACGCTCGGCGCGGCCAGCTTCCCGGCGAGCAGGTCGGGCAGCTCCTCGAGCGCGGCGGCCCAGTCGACCACGCCGTCGTCGCCGGTGACGTACTCCCAGCCGCGGCCGGCCGGGCCGGGCAGCGTGCGCATGGTCTCGAACCGCCCGCTGTCGGCGTCGACGGCCAATGCCTCGACGACCGGCTGGATGCGCACCCGCTGCTGCGTGGTCACTGTCCCCGCCGTGTCCGCGTAGAACTTGCACTCCGCGACCTGGCTGAGCTCGGCCGTGACGTGGTCCACGCCGTCCCGGTCCAGGACGCGGCGGGAGTAGTCGGCCAGCAGCGCCACCTTGTCGGAATCGGGAACGGTGAACGGGTCGACGTCGTAGGCGGAGACCCACGTGACATCACGGTGGACCGGCTCGTCGGCGAGCTCGATCCGCTCGGAGCTCATGGCGTGGGCGACCCGCGCGACCTCCACCGCGTGCTCCGCGGTCCGCACCGCCTCCTCGGGCGTGAGGTCGACGGCGGCGGCGAACCCCCAGGTGCCGTCCCGCACGACCCGGACGGCGAAGCCGACGTCCTCGCCGTCGTGGGTGCCGTCGAGCCGGCCGTCGCGCAGTGCGATGTCCTGCGCCCGGATGCGCTCGAGCCGGAAGTCCGCGTGCTCGACGCCGAGATCGCGGGCGCGCTGCAGGGCGGCGTCGGCGAGCGAGCGCATCGGAAGGGCGAGAAAGCTCTGATCGATCTGGTGCACCACGGCAGCGAGGCTAGCCGTCTGGAACGATGGCAACGTGACCCGGGTTGTCTCAGCGGCTACCGCGCTGCCACCGCACCGGTACGACCAGGCGGAGATCACCACGGGTGTCGCCGAGATGCTCGGGGTGTCCGGTCCCCGCCGGGCGCTGCTGGACCGCTTCCACGCCGCCAGCGGTGTCGAGTCCAGGCATCTGGCAATGCCGCTGGAGCGGTACACCACGATGGACGGCTTCGGGGAGGCCAACGACACGTTCCTCGCGTTCGCCGTCCAACACGGCTCGGCGGCCGTGCGCACCGCGCTGGAGCGGGCCGGCCTGCGCCCGGAGGACGTCGACGTGGTCCTGACGGTGTCCGTGACCGGCGTGGGCGCTCCCTCGATCGACGCCCGGATGGTCCCTGTGCTCGGGCTGCGGCCGGACGTGCGCCGGGTGCCGGTCTTCGGGCTGGGCTGCGTCGCCGGCGCGGCCGGCCTGGCGCGGCTGCACGACATGCTGCGCGGCGACCCGACCGGCGTGGCCGTGCTCGTGGCGGCCGAGGCGTGCTCCCTGACGG
>JBMCTR010000320.1:0-3211 GCA_048622955.1 Actinomycetota bacterium | reverse complement strand
CGTCGCCTACCGCCCGGGGGTGGGGTCGTGAGCCTCGCGGTCCGGGTGATCCCGTGCCTGGACGTCGACGCCGGGCGGGTCGTCAAGGGCGTGCGGTTCGCCGGCCTGCGCGACGCGGGCGATCCCGTCGAGCTGGCCCGGGCGTACGACGCCGAGGGAGCGGACGAGCTGGTGTTCCTGGACGTGACCGCCTCGGCGGAGGACCGGGAGACGATGTACGAGGTGGTGTCGCGGACCGCCGAGGAGGTGTTCATCCCGCTGACCGTCGGTGGCGGCGTGCGCAGCCTGGACGACGTGGACCGGCTGCTGCGCGCCGGCGCCGACAAGGTGGGGGTCAGCACCGGCGCCGTGGCTCGCCCGGAGCTGCTGTCGGAGATCGCCGAGCGGTTCGGCTCGCAGGTGCTCGTGCTGTCGGTGGACGCGCGGCGAGGCGGCGGCACCCCGTCGGGCTTCGAGGTCACGACGCACGGCGGCCGGCGGGGGGCCGGGCTGGACGCGGTGGCCTGGTCGGCCGAGGCGGCGGACCGCGGCGCCGGCGAGATCATGCTGAACTCGATCGACGCGGACGGGACGAAGGACGGCTACGACCTGGAGATGCTGGCGGCCGTGCGGGCCGCGGTGCGGGTGCCGCTGATCGCCAGCGGGGGAGCGGGGGCGCTCGGCCATTTCGCTCCGGCGGTGGACGCGGGCGCGGACGCGGTCCTGGCGGCAAGCGTCTTCCACTTCGGCATGATGCGGATCGCCGAGGTCAAGAAGACCTTGGCCGCCGCCGGCCACCCCGTCCGCTGAGGCGGCACGTCAGGCCGCGGGCAGGGCGAGCATGCGGTCGAGCGCGACGCGCGCCCAGTGGGCGGTGGCCTCGTCCACCTCGATCCGGTTGACCACCCTCCCGTCGACCAGGCTCTCCAGCGCCCACACCAGGTGCGGCAGGTCGATGCGGTTCATCGTGGAGCAGAAGCACACCGTCCGGTCCAGGAACACCACGGTCTTGTCCGGGTGCCGCTGCGCCAGCCGCTGCACCAGGTTGAGCTCGGTGCCGACCGCCCACGCGGATCCGGGCGGAGCCGCGGCGATGGTCTTGATGATGTATTCGGTCGAGCCGATGTGATCCGCCCGGGTCACCACCTCGTGGGTGCACTCCGGGTGGACGAGCACGTTCACCCCCGGGATGCGCTCCCGCACGTCGGCGACCGACTCGGCGGAGAACCGGCCGTGCACCGAGCAGTGACCCCGCCACAGCAGCATCGTGGCAGCCCGCAGTTGCTCGTCGGTGACGCCGAAGCCCGGCTTGTGCGGGTCCACCACGACGCAGTCGTCCAGCGACAGGCCGAGCTCCAGCACGGCGGTGTTGCGCCCGAGGTGCTGGTCGGGGAGGAACAGCACCTTCTCGCCGCGCTCGAGCGCCCACTCCAGCGAGCGCCGGGCGTTGCTGGACGTGCACACGGCGCCGCCGTTGCGCCCGCAGAAGGCCTTGATGTCGGCCGAGGAGTTCATGTAGGTGATCGGCACCGTGACATCGGCGACGCCCGCGTCGGACAGCCGCTGCCAGGCGTCGTCCACCTGCACCCGCTGGGCCATGTCCGCCATCGAGCAGCCGGCGGCGAGGTCCGGAAGCACGACCTGCTGGTGGTCGGCGGTGAGGATGTCGGCCGACTCGGCCATGAAGTGCACGCCGCAGAACACGACGTACGCGGCCTCGGGGCGGGCCGCGGCGTCCCGGGCGAGCTTGAACGAGTCGCCGGTCACGTCGGCGAACTGGATGACCTCGTCACGCTGGTAGTGGTGCCCGAGGACGAAGGCCCGGTCGCCGAGCGCCTGCCGTGCCGCGCGGGCGCGCTCGACCAGGTCCGGGTCGCTCGCCGGCGGCAGGTCGCCGGGGCACTCGACGCCCCGCTCGCTGTGCGGATCGGCGTCGCGGCCGAGCAGCAGCAGCGGCACGGACGTGGCGCTGGTCGGCTGGGTGACGGTCACGATCGGTCCTCACTGTCAGGGATCCGGTTCCTGTCAATCTTCCCATACGGGCATCCCCGGCATCGGTGGCACACTTCCGGTATGACTGTCGTGCTCGGGCTCGTTGTCCTCGCGATCTTCATCGGGGGTGCCCTCGTGCTCGTCGCGGGCGCGCAGCGACGCGCCGAGGAGGCACAACGGCGGTCGGAGCAGCTGCTCGAGCACAACCACCGCCTGGAGCGCGCCGTGGGCGTGGCGGAGCAGGCCCTGCGGTCGCTCGCGCACGACACCCGCCTGGACGCCGGCATGGCGGTGGAGATCGACTCCGCGCTGCAGGACGTCCGGCGCGCGCGTGACGGCGGCCGCGGCCTCGAGCCCTGACGGCTAGCCGAACGCGACGGACGGGATGTAGGGGGCAGGCGGGCGCATGTGCCGCAATGCCAGGTAGCTGTCGTGCTCGACCCGCAGCCCCGCGGCGAGCCCGACGTCGAGCGCCCACTCCTGGTCGGAGGTGAGCCCGCGCACGACGACGTCCGTCCCGGGACTGCTGCGTGCGAGGGCCGCCCACAGCAGCCGCTGGGCGACCGCCCGCCGGGTCGCGGCGAGCAGCCCGACGCCGGTGCGGTCCAGGTAGGAGTATCCGCTGCCGGTCAGCAGGTCGCACACCAGCAACGGGCCGTCCGTCCGGAGGATCAGGTGGTCCGGCCGGTGCGCCGCCCCGCGCACTTGGCGGTCCACCGAGTCGACCAGCGGCAGGTCGCCGTCCGCCCCCTCGCGGACACCGTCGACGATCGGCAGCGCCTCCCGGTCGACGACGCCGGTGAGGCGCATGGTGGGGTGGAGCGTGAACCCGGCGAGCCGGTAGCGGCGCGCCGCCCGCGGGTCGGGCGTGGCGCAGATCATCCCGCGCAGGCAGCCCGCCCCGTAGCCCACCGCGGCCTCGAGCAGCGCCTTGCCGGCGCCGCGTCCCTGGTACTCCGGATCCACCGCGTACGCCGACAGCACCCACAGCAGGTCCCGGCGTGCGGCCGCGGCCACGCCCACGACGGACCCGCCGTCGTCGGCCACCCAGCAGCCGCCGCCGTCCACCTCGAGCAGGTAGCGCAGCCGTGCCGTGCAGCGCTCGCGCTGCTCCGGCGTCCGCCCGGCCGCGGCGCTGTGGGACGACGGGCCGTCCGCGCGGCCGGTCAGCCGCTCGGCGGCGGCGACGTCGGAGGCGCGCATCGGCCGGATCCGCATGCGAGACACTCTGCCTCATGCG
>JBMCTR010000319.1:0-3219 GCA_048622955.1 Actinomycetota bacterium | reverse complement strand
GACGAGGACTCGTGCTGGGTGGCGGCGGCGTCCTGGGCGCGGCGTGGATCACCGGTGCTCTCGGCGCACTCGAGCGGGTCGAGGGCGTCGACATGCACGGGTATGACTACATCGTCGGGACGTCTGCCGGCGCTGTGGTTGCCGCGCTGCTCGGGGCTGGTTTCACCACCGGGCAACTGCGGCAACACCAACTCGGCACGCTGGACGGCGGCCCGTTAAAGGAGATCGAGTGGGACTACGACACCGCGACGGGCGGCTCGCGACCGCCGCGGCCCGGGTTCGGCCCCGGCTCGTTGGGCCTGTTCACGAGCAACGTCCTGCGGCTGCGGCGGCTGCCGCCCACCGCGGTGCTGTCGGCGTTCGTGCCCGAGGGGCGCGGGTCGCTCGAGCGCATCCGGCGGCTGGTGGAGGCCGTCACGCCGGACGGCGGCTGGTCGCCGCACCCCGGCGTGTGGATCGTCGCCATGGACTACGAGACCGGGCGGCGGGTGCCGTTCGGCCGTCCCGGCGAGCCCCCGGCCTCGCTGTCCGACGCGGTGGCGGCGTCCTGCGCGATCCCCGGGTGGTTCTCGCCGGTCGTGATCGGCGGGCACCGCTACGTGGACGGCGGAGCGTGCTCGGCCACTTCCGTGGATGTCCTCGCCGGACAGGGCCTCGACCGGGTGGACGTCGTGGCGCCCATGGTCTCGGCCGAGATGGACCAGCCGGGGTCGCTGCTCGGCAAGCTGGAGCGGCACTGGCGGTCCCGCATCACCAAGCGGTGCCGGCACGAGGCCGCGAAGCTGGAGGCGGAGGGCACCGAGGTCGCCGTGCTCGGCCCGACGCCGGAGGATCTCCATGCGTTCGGCGTGAACGTGATGGACGCGTCGCGCCGGCTTCAGGTGCTCGAGACCGCCGAGTGGACGACGGAGCGGGAACTCCAGCGCGCCAGGCGCGCGGCGTAACCCCCGCGGTGCGACTGTGGTGCCAATCCACAACGTCGTACGTTGTGGATTGGCACGGGATCACGGGGCAGGATGGTCATACCGGGTGACCCGACCTTCGTCACGAGGAGGGCGACCATGGACGCTGTAACCCAGGTCCCGTTTCCCCACAACGAGCCGGTCCTCAGCTACGCGCCGGGAACTCCGGAGCGGGCCGAGCTTGAGCGCAAGCTCGTCGAGCTGGGATCCCAGCGGCACGAGCTGACCTGCACCATCGGCGGCGACCAGAAGCTCGGCGGAGGCGCCGAGATCCCGGTCGTCCAGCCGCACGCCACCGACCGCGTCCTCGGCGCGATGGGCAACGCGACGCAGGACGACGCGCGGGCCGCGGTGAGCGCCGCGATGGACGCCGCGCCGGCCTGGCGGGCCATGTCGTTCGACGACCGGGCCGCGGTGCTGCTGAAGGCCGCCGAGCTCGCGTCCGGGCCGTGGCGGCAGACGCTGAACGCCGCGACCATGCTCGGCCAGTCCAAGTCGGTCCAGCAGGCGGAGATCGACGCGGTCTGCGAGCTCGTCGACTTCTGGCGGTTCAACGTCTACTTCGCCCGCCGGATCCTGGAGGAGCAGCCGCTGCACAACTCGAAGGGCGTGTGGAACCGGGTCGACTGGCGGCCGCTCGAAGGGTTCGTCTACGCCATCACGCCGTTCAACTTCACCGCGATCGCGGGCAACCTGCCCACCGCGCCTGCGCTCATGGGCAACACCGTCATCTGGAAGCCGAGCCCCACCCAGCAGCTCGCCGCCCACGTCACCATGCGGATCCTCGAGGAGGCGGGCCTCCCGCCAGGGGTGATCAACATGTTGACAGGGGACGGGCTGGACGTCTCTGAGGTGGCGCTCCACGACCGTGAGCTCGCCGGCCTGCACTTCACCGGGTCGGCGCGCACCTTCCAGCTGCTGTGGCGGACGATCGGCGAGAACATCGGGTCGTACCGGCACTTCCCGCGGATCGTCGGCGAGACGGGCGGCAAGGACTTCGTCGTCGCGCACCCCAGCGCCGACGTGGACGTGCTGCGGACCGCGCTGGTGCGGGGTGCGTACGAGTACCAGGGGCAGAAGTGCTCCGCCGCGTCGCGGGCGTACCTGCCGCGCAGCGTGTGGAACCGGATGCGCGACGAGTTCGTCGCCACGACGGAGTCGTTGCGGATGGGCGACGTGAGCGACCTGTCGACCTTCATGGGCGCGGTCATCGACGACCGGGCGTTCGCCAAGAACTCCGCGGCCCTCGAGCGGGCGCGCAGCCAGGGGACGATCTCGGTGCTCACCGGCGGGACGGCGGACGACTCGCAGGGCTACTTCGTCACCCCGACGGTGCTCGAGTGCAGCGACCCGGAGGACGAGGTGTTCACCACCGAGTACTTCGGCCCGATCCTCGCGGTGTACGTCTACGACGACAGCGACTATGACGGCGTGCTCACGCAGATGGAGTCCGTCGCGTCGCAGGCACTCACCGGGGCGGTCGTCGCGCAGGACCGGGCGGCGGTCGCACGGGCGTCGGAGGTGCTGCGGTTCGCCGCCGGCAACTTCTACATCAACGACAAGCCGACCGGTTCGATCGTCGGCCAGCAGCCGTTCGGCGGCGCCCGGGCCAGCGGGACCAACGACAAGGCGGGCTCCGCGCAGAACCTGCTGCGGTGGGCCAGCGCCCGTTCGATCAAGGAGGCATTCGACCCGCCGCGGGCGTACGCGTATCCTCATATGGGCTGACCCGGGCCCATCGGGACAAGACAAGACAAGGGGGGCCCTACCGTGATGGAGGACCGTCTGCCGACCCGGCCGCTCGTGCTGCGCGCGGTACGGCTGCTCTCGCAGCCCCGCCGCAGCGCCGCGGACAGTGGCCTGGTCACGGGTGTGGCGCTGCGCCTGGCCGCACTGGACAGCGACAGCGAGACAGCGGACCGGCTGATCGCGGCGTCCGACCGGGTGATCTCGGGTGTATCCGGCCTGATCGGCGAGCAGGCGCCGGCCTCGGACTGGGGCGACACCGCGGAAGCGCTAGCGATGCTGATCGCCGGGCGCGCCCTGTCGCGCCGGCACCTGGTCGCCGCCCGCGCGACCCTGGGGTCGGCGGACAAGGTGATCGACCTGTCGGAGCGGCTGCGGCGGACCGCGGAGGAGGCGCTGGACCGCGACGACCTCGGTCGGGCGCTTGCGCTCGCGGTCACGGGGCCTTCGGAGATGCTCGACGCGCTCATCGAACGGGAGCGCGCCGCCGAGGCCGAGCGGCGGCCGCAGT
>JBMCTR010000318.1:0-3230 GCA_048622955.1 Actinomycetota bacterium | reverse complement strand
CGGCGGCGCGCTCTACTGCGCGTCGAAGTGGGCGGTGCGCGGCCTGGTGGCGTCGCTGTCTGCGGAGCTGGCCCCGGCCGTGCGGGTCAACGCGGTCGCGCCGGGCGGGACGACCGGCACCCGGCTGCGGCGCGTCGGCGCGGAGACGGAGGTCGTGGGCGCGCGTCCCGGCCGCGACGAGGCCATCCGGGACGGCACCCGGTTGCAGGTGCTGATCGAGCCGTCGGACGTGGCCGCGGCCTACTGCTACCTGCTGGCGCCGCAGGAGGCCCGCGCGGTGACGGGAACGGTTATCAACGTGGACGGCGGGAGGAGCACCGCATGAGCGTGGCCGGCCCTATGCCAATCCACAACGACCGACGTTGTGGATTGGCACACGAACCCGCGGCGGAGCGGGCGCAGGTGTCCGCCCCGCTCGGCAGCGCGTTCGGCGCTCCGCTGCGGCGGCGGGAGGACCCGCGCCTGCTCACCGGCCGGGGCGAGTTCCTCGACGACGTCCGGCTGCCCGGGATGCTGTACGGCCGGTTCGTGCGCAGCGAGCACGCCCACGCCCGGGTGCTCGAGGTGGACGCCGGGCTTGCCCGCCGGCAGCACGACGTGGTGGCCGTGTTCACCGCCGAGGACGTCGCCGGCCGCGCCGCAACGATCCCGCTGATCCGCAAGCCGCCCGCCGAGTCGGGGGAGCCGCCGGTGATCCCGCTGCTGGCATCCGGTACCGTGCGGTTCGTCGGCGAGCCGCTGGCGCTCGTGGTGGCGACGTCACCGGAGTCCGCCCGCGACGGCGCCGACCTGGTAAGGGTCGAGTACGAGCCGCTGGAGGCCGTGCCCGAGTTGGAGACCGCGGTCGGGGAGGGCGCGGCCGCGGTCCACGACGCGTTCCCCGACAACGTCGCGTTCCGGGTGCGCATCGGCGACGGGGCCGACGCGCTGTTCGACCAGGCCGACGTCGTCGTCCCCGCCCGGCTGCGCAACACCAGGGTCGTCCCCACGCCGCTGGAGCCGCGCGGGATGGTCGCCCGGTGGGACGTCGTCCGCGAGCACCTCGACGTCTGGATCACGACCCAGCGGCCGCACCACACCCGGTGGTTCGTCGGCGAGGTCCTCGGCATCCCCGAGCACCGGATCCGCGTGCGGGCGGGGGACGTCGGCGGCGCATTCGGAGCGAAGGAGCCGATGTACCCGGACGAGGGCGCGGTGGCGTTCGCCGCCCGGGAGCTCGGCCGCCCGGTCAAGTGGATGGAGGACCGCTCGGAGAGCTTCCTCGCCACCACGCACGGCCGCGACCAGGTCGCGGACCTGGAGGTGGCCGCGAGCCGGGACGGGCGCATCCTCGCAGTGCGGGGGCGCGTCGACGCGAACATGGGCGCCTACCTGTACCCGAACTCGCCGGGGACGGTGATCGGGCGGACCGGCCCGCTGCTGCCGCAGTCGTACGACATCCAGGGCGTCGACCTGGAGATCCGCGGCATCTATACGACCACCACGCCGGTGGGGCCGTACCGCGGGGCCGGCCGGCCGGAGGCGACGTACTACATGGAGCGGCTGGTCGACCTGCTCGCCGCCGAGCTCGGCGACGACCCCGCGGAGCTGCGGCGGCGCAACTTCGTCCAGCCGGACCAGTTCCCGTACCGCACGGCGAGCGGGCTGACCTACGACAGCGGCGACTACGCGGCCGCGCTCGACGTCGCGCTGCGCGAGGTCGGCTACGAGCGGCTGCAGGCGGACCGGGGGAGCGACGAGCGGACGATCGTGGGTGTCGGCGTCGCCTCGTACGTCGAGATCGGCGGGGTGACGCCGTCGTCGGTCGCCCGCCGCCTGGAGGGCTCGCCCGGGCTGTGGGAGACCGCCGAGCTGCGCGTGCACCCGTCCGGCCGGGTCGAGGTCGGCGTCGGCACCTGCGCCCACGGGCAGGGCCACGAGACCGCGTTCGCTCAGGTGGCCGCCGACGTGCTGGACGTGCCGTACGACGACGTCGTGGTCCGGTTCGGCGACACGGCGACCGGGCCGTTCGGGTTCGGCACGTTCGGCTCCCGGAGCGGCGCCGTGGGGGGTGCGGCCGTCCGGGAGGCCGCGTCCCGGGTGCGCGACAAGGCGCACGGCATCGCGGCGCGGATGCTCGGCCGCGACCCGGGCGACGTCGTGCACCGGGACGGGGCGTTCCAGGACCGCGACGGCGAGGGACGGAAGATCACGTTCGCCGAGGTCGCCGCGGCCGCGGTGTTCGACCACACGGTGCTCGGCGAGGGGGAGGAGCCGGGGCTGGACGCGACGGCCCGCTTCGACCCGCCGGACTACACGTTCTCGTCCGGGACCCACGCCTGCGTCGTCGAGGTCGACCGCGAGACCGGCCGGGTCCGCATCCGGCGGTACGTGGCGGTCGACGACTGCGGCACGGTCATCAACCCCGTGATCGTCGACGGCCAGGTCCACGGCGGCGTCGCGCAGGGCATCGGGCAGGCGCTGTTCGAGCACGCCCGGTACGACGACCGGGGCCAGCCGCTGACCGGCACGCTGATGGACTACGCCGTGCCCGGCGCGACGCAACTGCCCCGCATCGAGACCTACCGGGTGGAGACGCCGTCGCCGGTGAACCCGCTGGGTGTCAAGGGCGCGGGGGAAAGCGGCAGCATCGTGGCCACGCCGGCGGTGGCCAACGCCGTCAACGACGCGCTGTCTCAGGCGGGCGCCGGACCCCTCGACCTGCCCCTCACCGCACCCCGCGTCTGGCACGCGCTCACCGACTGAGTCATCGACAAGGAGATCTCCCGTGCAGCTCGACCACCGGTTCGCCGTTCCCCTGCCGCCCGAGCAGGCCTGGTCCGCCCTGCTCGACCTCGACCTGGTCGCCGGGTGCTTTCCCGGTGCGCAGCTCGAGAGCGTCGACGGCGACACGTTCGAGGGACGGGTGCGCGTCAAGCTCGGTCCGGTCTCGTTCACCTACCGCGGGCAGGGACGCTTCGTGGAGCGGGACGACGACGGCCGCCGCGTCGTCATCGAGGCGCGCGGGCGCGACATCCGCGGCGCGAGCACCGCGGGTGCGGTCGTCACCGCCACGGTGTCGCCGGACGGCGACGGATCGGACGTGCACGTCGTCACGGAGCTCGACGTCACCGGGCCGCCCGCGCAGCTCGGCGGCGGAATGCTGCAGGACGTCTCGAACCGGCTGTTGGACCAGTTCGTCGCCCGGTTGCGGGACCAGGTCTCGGGACAGCCGGCCGACGGGCCCGCGG
>JBMCTR010000317.1:0-3239 GCA_048622955.1 Actinomycetota bacterium | reverse complement strand
CGCCAGCCGCTGGTGATGGGCACCCGGCGGTCGCGGCCGAAGTTGCGCTCCGTGACCTTGGGGCCGGGCGGATACTGCCGCCGCTTGTACTCGGCGGCGTCGACCATCCGGATCACCCGCTGCACGAGCGCCGGGTCGAACCCCGCGGCGACGATGTCGGCCGAGCCGCGGTCCTGCTCGACGTACATGTCGAGGATCTGGTCGAGGACGCCGTAGTCGGGCAGCGAGTCGGTGTCGAGCTGTCCCGGGCGCAACTCCGCGCTCGGCGCCTTGTCGATCGAGCCCTGCGGGATCGGCGGAGTCTCGCCGCGCTTGTCGGCGATCTCGTTCCGCCAGCGGGCGAGCTGCCACACCATCGTCTTCGGCACGTCCTTGAGGGGGGCGTACCCGCCGACCGAGTCGCCGTAGATCGTGGAGTACCCGACGGCGAGCTCGCTCTTGTTGCCGGTGGCCAGCACGAGGTGGCCGTGCTGGTTGGACAGCCCCATCAGCACCACGGCCCGCACCCGCGCCTGCAGGTTCTCCTCGGCCACGCCGGTGAGCTCCACGTTGTTGAGGAACTCCGCGACCATCGAGGCGACCGGGACCGTACTGAAGTTCAGGCCCGTCCGCTCCGCCAGTTCCGCGGCGTCGCCGCGCGAGTGGGCGGACGAGTACCGGCTGGGCAGCGACACCGCGTACACGTTGTCCGGCCCGATCGCATCGCATGCGACGGCCGCGGTGAGCGCCGAGTCGATCCCGCCGGACAGCCCGAACACGACCGACGCGAACCCGTTCTTGCGGACGTAGTCCCGCAGCCCGGTCACCAGCCCCGCGTAGACCTGCGCCTCGTCGCCGAGCCGCGGCGCGACGCCGGTCGGCTGCGGCTCGTACGCCGGTAGCGGCGTCGTCGACAGCACATGGCGGCGCACCAGGTAGCCGCCGACCGGCTGCTCGTCCGTCCCTCCCGGCTCCGGAGCCTCCGCCCTGGCGGCAGGCAGGTCGAGATCGGCGACGAGGCAGCCGTCCTCGAACTGGGGCGCCCTCCCGAGCACCGTCCCGTCCGCCGCGACGATGAGGGAGTCGCCGTCGAAGACCAGCTCGTCCTGCCCGCCGACCATCGCGACGTACGCGAGCGCGCAGCCGGCCTGGTCGGCGCGGCGCCGGCACAGCTCGAGGCGGACGTCGTCCTTGTTGAGCTCGTACGGGGAGGCGTTGATGACCACCAGCAGGCCGGCCCCGGCGGCCCTGGCGGTGGCGACTGGCCCGCCCTCCTGCCAGAGGTCCTCGCAGATCGCGAACGCCACGTCGACGCCGTGCAGCCGGAGCACGCCGAGGTGGTCGCCCTGCACGAAGTGCCGGAACTCGTCGAACACGCCGTAGTTGGGGAGATGGTGCTTGGCCTGGGTGAGCACCACGCGGCCGCCCTGCAGGACGGCCAGTGCGTTCTGCGGTGCGCCCCTGGGCCGACCGAGGCGCTGGGTGTGCGCGATGTCCTCGTCGCGACCCAGGTACCCGACGACGACGGCCGTCTCGCCGAGGCCCTCGGCGGCCAGCCGTCCCGCGAGGGTGTCCAGCGCTCGCCGGGACGCGTCGCCGAACGAGCGGCGCAGCGCAAGGTCCTCGACCGGATAGCCGGTCAGCACCATCTCGGGGAACGCCACCAGGTGCGCGCCGCGGCCGGCTGCGTGCTTGGCGAAGTGCACGACGAGCTCGACGTTGGCGTCGATCGCGCCGACCGTGGCGTTGACCTGTGCGAGAGCGACTCGAAGCTGTGCCACGTATGTCAGCCTACGGTTCCGCCGACGGGCGGCGACCCCGGCTGCACCGGCGTCCGATCCGGCGCCGGCCGGCGAGGGACACGGGCCGTTAACACCGTCGTAACGTCCGGGCTGGAACACTGGACGCGTGGACAAGCAGCAGGAGTTCGTCCTCCGGACGCTGGAGGAGCGAGAGATCCGGTTCGTCCGGCTGTGGTTCACCGACGTGCTCGGCTACCTGAAGTCGGTGGCGGTGGCGCCCGCCGAGCTCGAGGCCGCCTTCGCGGAGGGCATCGGCTTCGACGGGTCGGCCATCGAGGGCTTCGCGCGCGTCTACGAGGCCGACATGCTGGCCAAGCCGGACCCGAGCACCTTCCAGGTGCTGCCGTGGCGCGGTGAGCGCGGCGGCACCGCCCGGATGTTCTGCGACATCCTGATGCCGGACGGGTCGCCGTCGTACGCCGACCCGCGGTACGTGCTGAAGCGGGCCCTCGGCAAGGCCGCCGACCAGGGCTTCACGTTCTACACCCACCCGGAGGTCGAGTTCTTCCTGTTCAAGGACATGCCGGAGCCCGGCCAGGAGCCGGTACCGGTGGACGCGAGCGGGTACTTCGACCACACGCCGCACGGCGTCGCGCACGACTTCCGCCGGGAAGCGATCACCATGCTGGAGGAGATGGGCATCTCGGTGGAGTTCAGCCACCACGAGGGTGCCCCCGGGCAGCAGGAGATCGACCTGCGCTACGCCGACGCCCTGACCACGGCCGACAACCTCATGACGTTCCGGGTGGTCGTCAAGGAGGTGGCGCTCTCGCAGGGGCTGTACGCGACGTTCATGCCGAAGCCGTTCACCCTGTGGCCCGGTGCGGGCATGCACACCCACCTGTCGCTGTTCGAGGGCGACACCAACGTCTTCCACGAGGCCGGTGCGCAGTACCAGCTGTCCAAGACGGCCCGGGCGTTCATCGCCGGGCTGCTGCGGCACGCCCGGGAGATCACCGCAATCACCTGCCAGTGGGTCAACTCGTACAAGCGGATCTGGTACAACACGACGGCCTCGGCCGGTGCCGGGGGCGAGGCGCCCGCGTACGTGTGCTGGGGCCACAACAACCGCTCGGCGCTGGTGCGGGTGCCGATGTACAAGCCGGGCAAGGGGCAGTCGACGCGCGCGGAGTACCGGGCGCTGGATCCCGCGTGCAACCCGTACCTGGCGTTGGCCGTGATGCTCGCCGCCGGCATGAAGGGCATCGAGGAGGGCTACGAGCTGCCCCCCGGCGCCGAGGACGACGTGTGGGCGCTGACCGAGCTCGAGCGCTCGGCGATGGGGATCGACCCGCTGCCCTCGTCCCTGGACGACGCGATCCACGCGATGGAGCGCTCGGAGCTCGTGGCCGAGACACTCGGCGAGCACGTCTTCGACTTCTTCCTGCGCAACAAGCGCGCCGAGTGGCAGGAGTTCCGCCGCCAGGTCACCTCGTACGAGCGCGACACGATGCTCCC
>JBMCTR010000316.1:0-3240 GCA_048622955.1 Actinomycetota bacterium | reverse complement strand
GGTGTGCACGCCTGGTGCGGCAGGGCTGCGCCTGCCGAACGTGATCGAACCGCCCTGCTCAGCCGCGGACCTTGACGCAGCAGAAGCCCGGCTGCGGTGCGAGCTCGGCGTTCGCCGTCCGAGCGTCGAGCGCGTCGATGACGCCGTCGATGAGGGCGAGGTTCATGCCGCACACCAGGTCGGTGTGCTCGGCGGCCAGCCGGTCGAACGGGCAGTTCGCCAGGCAGATCTCCCGCTCGGACGTATGCGGTTCGTACCCGTGGCGTGCCAGCACGTCCGCCGTTCGCTCGAGGTCGTCGCTGCCGGCCGCGCCATCCGCGGCCATCCTCCGACCCTCCTCGGCAGCGGCGTCCCGGACCGCGTCCGCGACCGGCGTCCCGTCGCGGAGCGCGCGGTCGATCGCGGTGGCCAGCACGTCGCCGGCCAGGTCGTAGCGCCGCTCCGGCAAGGAGACCGCGAACTGCCGTGTCGAGCGGCGGTAGAGCTTGGCCGGGCGGCCGGCCCCGGGTCCCGTCCGTCCCGACAGGCGCCGGAACTCCACGTCGAGCAGGCCCTCGCCCACCAGGCGGTCGAGATGGAACTTCGCCGTGTGCCGCGGCACGCCGACGGCCACGGCCGCCTGCTCGCGGTCGACGGCGTCGGGCTGCGCCGTGACGTACTGGTACAGCGCCCGCCGCGTCGGCTCCGCGAGCGAACCGACACCGGCGGCCTGCTCGGCGAGGTCGTCGCGCACGGCGGCCACCTTTCTAAAAGAGAAAACTATTGACGAAATGCCCCTGGCAGTTCTAGCGTCGAGTGTACTCGCTTTTAGAACTGCTGAGGAGGGTTCCCATGAGCGGCACATCCGTCCCCCGAACGTCGGCTCCGCCGTCCGGCACGTACGGCGGCGCGCACCAGGCGTTCCTCCTGCTCCGCACCGGCTTCGCCGTGGCCCCGGTGCTGTTCGGCCTCGACAAGTTCGCCAACATCCTGACCGAATGGGAGCAGTACCTCGCCCCGTGGATCAACGACATCGTGCCCGGCGACGCGACCCAGGCCATGATCGCCGTCGGCGTGATCGAGATCGTGGCCGGCATCCTCGTCGCCGTCCGCCCCGCGATCGGCGGCTACGTCGTCGCCGCCTGGCTGCTCGGCATCATCGTCAACCTCGTCAGCATGGGCGAGTTCTACGACATCGCCCTGCGCGACTTCGGCCTGCTGCTCGGAGCGCTGGCGCTCGCCAGGCTGGCCTCGTCGGCGGCGTCCCGGCGTCCGGCCAGCGGAGATGCGCAGTGAGCGGGCCGTCCACCGCTCCGGCGCTCGTCCCGGCAGCCGATCCACTGCCGGACCGGGCCGACGTCCTGCCGTTGCGATCCCGCGTCACCCGCGACGCCGTGCCCGTGGACCTGGTCGCCGCCCAGAAGGCCGCCGCGGACCTGCTCGCCGCTCTCGGCGTACCGGTCGACAGCGGCCACATGGCCGACACGCCGCAGCGGATGGTGCGGGCCTACGCGGAGATGCTGACGGTCGGCGAGTTCGACTTCACCACGTTCCCGAACTCCGAGGGGTACGACGAGCTCGTGCTGGTCGAGGACATCCCGGTCCGCTCGGTGTGCGAGCACCACATGCTGCCGTTCGTCGGGGTCGCCCACGTCGGATACCTGCCGGGCGAGCGGATCGTCGGCCTGTCGAAGCTGGCCCGCGTCGTCGACTTCTTCGGCCATCGCACGCAGACGCAGGAACGGCTGACCAAGCAGGTCGCCGAGTACCTCCGGGACCAGCTGCACCCGCGCGGCGTCGGTGTCGTCGTCGAGGCCGAGCACACCTGCATGAGCCAGCGGGGCGTGCGGGCGGCCGGCAGCCGGACGGTCACGTCCGCCCTGTTCGGCGTCCTCCGGGACAACCCCGCCACGCGCGGCGAGTTCCTCGGGCTGGTGCACGGACGGAAGGACGCGTGATGGACCGGACCGGAACATTCCTGATCGTCGGCGGTGGCCTGACCGCCGCCAAGGCCGCCGAGGGGCTGCGCGCCGCCGGGTTCGGCGGGCGGATCGTGCTGGTCGGTGACGAGCACGAGAGCCCGTACGAGCGGCCTCCGCTGTCCAAGGGCTACCTCGCGGGCGCCGAGCAGCGGCAAAGCGTGTTCGTGCACGCACCGGACTGGTACGCCGAGCACGACGTGGAGCTTGTCCTCGGCTCGCCCGTGACCGGGATCGATGTGGACGCCCGGACGGTTGCCACGGCCGAGCGGCAGTTCGGCTACGACAAGCTGCTCATCGCCACCGGCGCCGCTGCCCGTCGTCCGGCGTTCGTGGGGGACGGCGGAGCGGTGGGATTCCTGCGCACGATCGACGACAGCGACCGCATCAGGGCCGCCATGCGGCCGGGGCACCGGATCGCCGTCGTCGGCGGCGGGTGGATCGGCCTCGAGGTGGCGTCCGCGGCGCGGACGGCTGGTTGCAAGGTGGTCGTGCTCGAGGCGGGCGCGCGCCCGCTGCTCGGCGTCCTCGGGCCCGAGGTGGCGGAGGTGTTCGCCGATCTGCACACGTCGCACGGCGTGGACCTGCGCACCGGCGTCTCCGTGTCGTCCGTGGAGGACGTCGGCGGGCGGGGCATCGTGCGGCTCGGCGACGGTTCGTCGGTGGCGGCCGACTTCGTCGTCGTGGGGGTCGGCGCGCGGCCGAACACGGCGCTGGCGGAGGCGGCGGGTCTCAAGGTGGACAACGGCATCGTCGTCGACGAGCACCTGCGCACCTCGCACCCGGACGTGGTCGCGGCCGGGGACGTGGCCAACGCGTACCACCCGGTCCTCGGCCGGCACGTGCGGGTCGAGCACTGGGACAACGCCGTCGAGCAGGGGCTCGCGGCCGCCCGCACCATGCTGGACGTGGGCGAGGCGTACGACCACCTGCCGTACTTCTTCACCGACCAGTACGACCTGGGGATGGAGTACGTCGGCGACGTCGGCCCGGACGGGTACGACGAGGTCCTGCTCCGCGGCGACGTGGCGGGCCGCGTGTTCACCGGGTTCTGGGTCCGGGGCGGCCGGGTGGTCGCCGGTATGCACGCCAACGACTGGGACGCGATCGAGCCCGTCCGCCGGATCGTCGGCGCCGGCGATGTGGACCTCCGAGCGCTCCGCGATACCACCGTTCCGCTGGACGAGCTCGCCGCCTGACGCTCGGCCGAGTTCCCCATTGATCACGTGAAGGGGGCCGGCCGGCGCCGAAGCAGGCGCATGCGCCTACCGCGGTGCCGGCC
>JBMCTR010000315.1:0-3243 GCA_048622955.1 Actinomycetota bacterium | reverse complement strand
AGCTCGCCCGCCTCCGGGACGTCCGTCTCGACGACGTCGGGCTCCTCGGTCTCGACGCCGGCCTCGCCCTGGAAGACCTCGTTCAGCGACTCCTGCAACGTCGGCGAGAAGCCCACGTCTTCCCCGAAGGAGACCAGGACGCGGCGCAGCACCGGGAACGTCGCGGCCGCGCCACCGGACTGCTGCACGTACACCGGCTGCACGTACATCAGTCCGCCACCGACCGGGAGCGTCAGCAGGTTACCGGTGATGGTGTCCGCACCACCCTGCCGCAGCAGCGACAGCTCCGTCGCGACCTCGGGGTCGGACTCGAACTGGTTGGCCACCTGGCCCGGCCCGTTGATCTGCGTCTCACCCGGCAGCCGCAGGATCCGGATCGTGCCGTAGTCCTCGCTCGCCGCGTCCGCCGTGACCGCCATGAAGCCGGCCAGGTTCTCCCGGTTGGCGGGCGTGTACGTCGTCGTCAGCGAGAAGATCGGCGAGTCCCGCTCCGGCATCCGGATGCTCTGGTAGTACGCCGGCTGCGCGAAGTTCGGGTTGGTCGGGTCGTCCGGCACGATCCAGCGGTCCTGGCCCTCGTAGAACGTGCTCGCGTTCGTCACGTGGTACTGCGCAAGGAGCTCCCGCTGGATCTTGAACAGGTCCTGCGGGTAGCGCAGGTGCTCCATCAACTGGTCGGAGATCTCCGAGCGCGGCTGGACGGTGCCGGGGAACGCGTCCATCCAGGTCTGCAGCACCGGGTCGTCCTCGTTCCACGCGTACAGCGTGACCGAGCCGTCGTACGCGTCGACCACGGCCTTGACCGAATTGCGGATGTAGTTGATGAAGTCCTGCGGCTGTGCCACGACACCGGGGATCTGGACGCGTGAGTCGGACGTCGCCTCCTCGATCGACACCCGCAGCGAGTACGGGTACGAGTTGAGAGTGGTGTAGCCGTCCAGGATCCACTTGACACGGCCGTCGACGACCGCCGGGTACGGATCGCCGTCGACCGTGAGCCACGGGGCCACCTTCTCGAGCCGGTCCCGCGGGTCGCGGTCGAAGAGAATGACGGACTCGGAGTTGATCCGGTCGGTCAGCAGGATGTTCGCCTCTTGGAACCTCGTGGCGAACAGCACCCGCTGGATGAACGAGCCCACGGGCACGCCGCCCTCGCCGTCGTAGGTGTTCTCCTGGCGCTCGCCGTCGTCGTCGCCGCTGCCGATCGGGACGTCGAACTCGACCGGGTCCGCGCCCTCCGGAGCGCCGACGATCGAGTAGGTCGGCGAGCTCTGGCCGTAGTAGATGCGCCCTTCGTAGTCGCCGAACTCCTCGCTGATGTCGCCGCTGGACGGGATGTCCTCCTCGGCCCACACCGGCTCGCCGTTCGGCTGCCGCTGGTTGCCGTACGCGGCCACCACGCCGAACCCGTGGGTGAATGTCGTGTGCCGGTTGATCCAGTTCTGCTGCTGGGCCGGCAGCCGTTCCACGTCGATCTCGCGTGCCGCGATGACGATGTCGCGAGTGTTGCCACCGATGTCGTAGCGGTCGACGTCGAGCAGCTCGGGGAAGTTGTAGAAGCCGCGGACCTGCTGCCGCTGGGTGAAGGTGGACGACACCACGTTGGGGTCGATAAGGCGGATGCCCGGGATGCTGGCGGCGTCGTCGGCGAGCTGTCCAGCCTCGGTCTGGACCGTCGCCTGGTACCGCTCCGGGTCGGTCTCCGCGACGTCGTACGCCTCGCGGGTGGCGTCGATGTTCGCCTGCAGGTACGGCTGCTCCCGCGAGGGCTCGCTCGGGCGGACCTGGAACTGCTGCACGAGGAACGGCCACAGCCCGCCGAGCAGGATCGCCGACAGCACGAGCAGCCCCAGTGAGATGCCCGGCAGCATCCAGTTGCGCTGCCACACGTTGACGAAGAACAGCACCGCGCAGATCAGCGCGATGAAGATCAGGATCGTCTTGGCGGGCAGCAGCGCGTTGACGTCCGTGTAGGCGGCGCCCGTGAAGTCGTTCTCGCCGATCTCCCCGTCCTGGAGCACGAGTTCGTACCGGTCCAGGAAGTATGCGGCGGCCTTGAGCAGCACGAACAGCCCGATCAGCACGGACAGGTGGGCCTGCGCCTGCGGGGTCACCTTCTGGCCCGGGCTCTGCAGCCGGATGGCGCCGTAGACGTAGTACACGATCGCCGCGGTGATCAGGCCGATGACCGCCGCACCGAACCCGAAGCTGACCAGGAAGCGCCACCACGGCCAGTCGAACGCGAAGAAGCCGATGTCGGTGCCGAACTGCGCATCGGTCTGCCCGAACTCGCGGCCGTTGCGCCAGAGCAGGAACGTGGTCCAGTTGGACGACGCGCTCCCTCCGGCGATCAGGCCGACCAGGACGGCGGCTCCGATGACCACCCACTTGCGGAGCGGGTCGATGGCCTCGCGGTAGCGGTCCAGGCTCTGCTGCTCGACGCTCATCGGCCGGTAGGTCGGCCGCAGGCGGTAGGCGATCATCGCGTTGACGATGACCGCGGCAGCCATCAGCACGCCGCCCACGACGAACAGGCCGGCCTGCGTGAGCAGCCGCGTCGACCACACGCTGGTGAAGTCGACGGCTTCGAACCACATCCGGTCGGTGATCAGGTTGACCGCGATGCCGTACAGCACGGCCAGCGCGGCCAGCACGATCAGCGTCGGCACCAGCGCGCGCGATCGCCGCGACGTCGTCTGGTTGCGTCCGCGGTACGGCTCGGCAGGCCGGGGGAAGTCACTCACGCAGAGGAAACTATCTCACAGCCCGGTCGGGTTCCCACTCCGCATCGGGACAAGCGGCGTGTCAGACTTTTTCGTAATGGCATCGCAACCATCTGCGCTCGCCGACGCCGTCGCGGAGATCGAGCGCCACATGGCCTCCCGCGGCTGGGACCAGCCGCCACGGCTCTACGCGCTCGCGCCGACGGAGGAGGTGGAGCGGCGCCAGCCCGACCTGTCCGGTCGCCTCGGGTCGGGTGCGCTCACGCCGATCGAGCAGGATCTCCCCGACAAGTCGCTCGAGGACTTGCTGGCGACGATCACCTGGCCGGAGACGGTCGCGGGCTGCGCGTTGGCGGTCGAGCGGATCGTGTTGCCGCCGGAGGCGGAGGAGTCGATGCCGGAGGATGACGAGGACGCCGCGGTCGACTGGGCGCAGCACCATCCGGATCGCACCGACGTCCGGATCGTGGTGGGCGTGCTCCGTGACGGCAGCCGTGCGTCCGTGCTGCGGGTCCGGGAC
>JBMCTR010000314.1:0-3250 GCA_048622955.1 Actinomycetota bacterium | reverse complement strand
GGCCGTGGACGAGCGGCGGGCGGCCGGCGCCGACCTCGGCCCGCTGGCCGGCGTGCCGCTGGCGCTCAAGGACGTGTTCACGACCGCCGACATGCCGACGACGGTCGGGTCGAAGATCCTGGAGGGGTGGCGGCCGCCGTACGACGCCACGGTGGCCCGCAGGCTCCGGGAGGCGGGCGTGGTCGTGCTCGGCAAGACCAACATGGACGAGTTCGCGATGGGCTCGTCGACGGAGAACTCCGCCTACGGCCCGACGCACAACCCGTGGGACCTGACCCGGATCCCGGGCGGGTCCGGAGGCGGGTCGAGCGCGAGCCTGGCGTCGTACCAGGCCCCGCTCGCGATCGGCACCGACACGGGAGGGTCGATCCGCCAGCCCGCGGCGGTGACCGGCACCGTCGGGGTCAAGCCCACCTACGGCGGGGTGAGCCGGTACGGCCTCGTGGCCTGCGCGTCCAGCCTCGACCAGGGCGGCCCGTGCGCGCGCACCGTGCTCGACGCGGCGCTGCTGCACCGCGTGATCGCCGGGCACGACCCGCGGGACTCGACCAGCATCGACCGGCCGGTGCCGGACGTGGTCGGCGCGGCCCGCCGGGGGGCGGACGGCGACCTGTCCGGCGTGCGGGTCGGGGTCGTCGCGGAGTTCAGCGGCGAGGGCGCGCAGCCGGGCGTGCAGGCAAGGTTCGCCGACGCGGTCGAGGTGCTGACCAAGCTCGGCGCCGACGTGGTCGAGGTCTCGTGCCCGCACTTCGAGTACGGCCTGCCCGCGTACTACCTGATCCTGCCCAGCGAGGTGTCGTCGAACCTGGCCCGGTTCGACGCGATGCGCTATGGCCTGCGCGTCGGCGACGACGGCGTGCGCAGCGCCGAGGAGGTCATGAGCCTGACGCGGGGCCAGGGCCTCGGCGCGGAGGCGAAGCGCCGGATCATGCTGGGCACGTACGCCCTGTCCAGCGGCTACTACGACGAGTACTACGGGCAGGCGCAGAAGGTGCGCACGCTCGTCGGGCGCGACTTCCAGGCCGCGTTCGAGCGGGTCGACGTGCTGGTCTCGCCGACGACGCCGACGACCGCGTTCCCCATCGGGGAGCGGGTCGACGACCCCCTGGCCATGTACATGGCCGACCTCTACACGGTCCCGTCCAACCTGGTGGGCAATGCGTCCGCGTCGTTCCCGTGCGGGCTGTCCGACGAGGACGGTATGCCGGTGGGGCTGCACGTGATGGCTCCCGTGCTCGCGGACGACCGGCTCTACCGGGTCGGCGCCGCGGTGGAGCAGGCTTTCGAGTCCGCGTGGGGCGGGCCGCTGCTCGCGCGGGCGCCCGAACTGGAGGTGGTGTGACAGATGCAGTTGAAGATGATTGTCCGGCTCGGCAGCCAGGCGTTCGCCATCGGAGGGCTGGTCAAGTCGCTCCGCGAGGCGCGCGCGGAGGGCGACCGGCTGCGGATGCTCGACGCCGCGGTGCACGGCCTGGCCATCGCGACGACCGTGGCGCTGCTCGTCCGGGAGATCAGGCAGCAGCGGGAAGGAGACGGTGAGTGACCGCGACGGAGGTCGCCGCGCTGCCGGCGTTCGACGACGCGGTCGCCAGGTACGAGCCCGTGCTCGGCCTCGAGGTCCACGTCGAGCTCGGGACGGCGACCAAGATGTTCTGCGGCTGCCCGACCGGCTTCGGCGCCCCGCCGAACTCCCAGGTGTGCCCGGTGTGCCTCGGGCTGCCGGGGTCGCTGCCGGTGATGAACCGGGTGGCCGTCGAGTCGGCGATGCGCATCGGGCTGGCGCTGAACTGCGAGATCGCCGAGTGGTGCCGGTTCGCGAGGAAGAACTACTTCTATCCGGACATGCCGAAGGACTTCCAGATCTCGCAGTACGACGAGCCGATCGCCTTTGACGGGTGGACCGAGGTCGTGCTGGACGGCGAGACGTACCGGATCGGCATCGAGCGCGCCCACATGGAGGAGGACACCGGCAAGTCGACGCACGTCGGCACATCGGGCCGCATCCACGGCGCCGACTACGCGCTGCTGGACTACAACCGGTCGGGCATCCCGCTGATCGAGATCGTCACCAAGCCGATCGAGGTCCCGGGCGCGCTGGCCCCCGCGGTGGCCCGGGCGTACGTCGCGCACCTGCGCGAGCTGATGCAGGCGCTGGGCGTCTCGGAGGCCCGGATGGAGCAGGGCCAGCTGCGCTGCGACGCGAACGTGTCGCTGCGGCTGGCCGGCGCGGCGTTCGGCACGCGCAGCGAGACCAAGAACGTGAACTCGCTGCGTTCGGTGGAGCGCGCGGTGACCTACGAGATCCGGCGGCAGGCGGCGCTGCTCGACGCCGGCGAGCGGGTGGTCCAGGAGACCCGGCACTGGCACGAGGACACCGGCGTGACGACCGCCGGGCGGTCCAAGGAGCAGGCCGAGGACTACCGGTACTTCCCCGAGCCGGACCTGGTGCCGCTGGCTCCGTCCCGCGAGTGGGTTGAGAAGCTGCGCGCCACGCTGCCGGAGATGCCGGCGACGCGGCGGGCACGGCTGCAGGGGGAGTGGGGCCTCAGCGACCTCGAGATGCGCGACGTCGTCAACGCCGGTGCGCTGGACCTGATCGAGGCGACGGTGGCGGCCGGCGGGACGGCGGGCGGCGCCAAGAAGTGGTGGCTCGGCGAGATCGCCCGGGTCGCCAACGAGCGCGACGCCGACCTCGACGCCGTGGGTGTCGCGCCGGCCGACGTCGCGCGGATCGAGGCGCTGACGGTGGACGGCACGCTCAACGACAAGCTCGCCCGCCAGGTGCTCGAAGGCGTGCTCGCGGGGGAGGGCACGCCGGACGAGGTCATCGAGAAGCGCGGCCTGGCCCTGGTGTCGGACGAGTCCGAGCTCGGCGCGGCCGTCGACGAGGCGATCGCGGCGATGCCCGAGCCGGCGGAGAAGGTCCGGTCCGGCAACCAGAAGGCGGTGGGCCCGCTGGTCGGTGCGGTGATGAAGGCCACCGGCGGCAAGGCCGACGCCTCGCGTGTCCGGGAGCTCCTCCTCCAGAAGCTCACCTGATCGCCGCTTCGTCACCTGATCGTCGCTGTGCCGGCGATCAGGTGAGGAGGCCGCCCGTCGGTGCAGGTCAGAGACTGCGCAACTCACCTGGCTGCCATCGTGCGAGCGGTCGCTGCCCGCGCGTTGCCGGTGACCTAAAGAGGGAGACTTCACCTTAGAGCGCCCGGCAATAGGGCGTCATTTCAGCCTCTTGGTGGTGGGTCGGGTTGGC
>JBMCTR010000313.1:0-3250 GCA_048622955.1 Actinomycetota bacterium | reverse complement strand
GCTACGGGCTGCTGTCCCACCGGGACCGATGGCGATGGGCGCCTAGCGCCGTAGCAGGTGGCGGTGCTTGGCGAAGGCCGCGAGCGCCGCGTCGATGTCCGCAGATGTGTTGTAGCAGTGCGGTGAGACCCGGACGTTGCCGGCGCGCGAACTGACGACGACGCCCTCGCGGTGCAGCGCGTCCACGTACGCCTGCTCATCGGTGGCCGCGACCGCGACGAGCGCGCCGTGCCGGCCGTCCCCGTCGGGCGTCACAACCGTCCCTTCCAGCTCGCCGATGCCGGCCCGCAGCTGCGCGACCAGCCCGTTCACGTGGCCGGCGGTCTCGGCGACGCCGCAGTCGAGCATCAGCTCCAGCCCGGCCTCCGCGGCGTACAGGCTCGGCACCGCGGGTGTGCCGGCCTCGAACCGGCGCGCCTCGGTCGCCGGCTCGTAGCCGTGCACCCGCATGGCGAAGATGTCGCTTGCTGCGAACCAGCCGGTGCTCGTCGGCACGAGGTCGTCGGTCCGGCCCGACCGGGCGACCAGGAAGCCGACGCCCGGCGTGCCGAGCAGGTACTTCAGGGTGCCGCCCACCACGAAGTCGGCATCGAGGGCGGCGGCGTCGATCGGCACCGAGCCGACCGACTGGTACGCGTCGACGAGCACGTACGCCCCCCGCGAGTGGGCCAGGTCGATCAGCGGCCCGAGGTCGGTCCGCGCGCCGGTCGTGTAGCTGATGTGGGTGACCGACACGATGGCCGTGTCGTCGTCGATCGCGCGCTCGAAGCCGGCCAGCGGCAGCGTGTGATCCGCCGCGGTCGGGACGTGCACGACCCGGGCGCCCCGGCGGCGCTGCGCGTGCCAGATCTGCCCGATGGTGGGGAACTCGGCATCGGTCGTGACCACCGTGCTCCGGCCGCGCTCGAAGTCGAACGCGCTGGCGAGGGCGCTCACGCCGGCGGAGGCCGACGCCGTCACCGCGACCTCCGACGGCGTCACGTTCAGTAGCGCGGCGAGCAGCGTGCGTACGCGTTCCAGCCGTCCGACCCAGTGGTCCCAGTGCGAGCCGTGCTCCTCGAGGCTGCGGAGGTAGTCGTCGTACGCCGACCGTACGGTGTCGGCGAGCGCGCCCTGCGAGCACGAGTTCAGGTACGTGAGGCGGTCGAAGACGGGGAACCGGTGGCGCAGGCGCCCGGGCAGGTCGTTCCCGGCTGCGTTGGTCATGATCGCCTCCCCTCCACGGTGCTTTCACTGTAACTAAACGTAGACAGTTGGGGTGAAACGCCTATATCGTCGCCCTGACGATCGGCAGGGCGCTGCACGACCGCGCCCGACCGCGGCGTATCTCGGGAGGTCGCATGTCCGACGCTCGCACCACGAACGGTCCCGCACTGCAACTGCGAGGCGGGATACCCGCCCTGTTCATTCCCTTCGGGGTGATGCTCGTCGGCATCCTGGTGCTCGGCTTCGCCGGGCTCGCCGTCCCGGAGGCCTTCTGGCCGATGGTGCTCGCCGGGCTGCTCGTCGGGCTGCTGCTCGCGCGCAGCCGGGACGCATTCGTGCAGGCGCTGATCTCCGGCATCGCCTCACCGATGCTGGCGGTCATCCTGCTGGCCTGGTTCCTGGCAGGGATCTTCGGTCAACTGCTGAACCAGACCGGCCTCATCGAGGGCCTGGTGTGGGCGGCCACGTCAATCGGGCTCGCCGCGGTGTGGGTGCCGCTGACCGCGTTCGTGATCGCGGCCGTGCTCTCCATGTCCACCGGAACCAGCATCGGCACCATCCTGGCCGTCACGCCCGTGGTGTTCCCGGCCGGCTTCGCGATCGGCGCCGACCCGTGGCTGCTCGCGGGCGCCATCATCGGCGGCGCGTTCGTCGGCGACAACCTGGCGCCGGTGTCGGACACCACGATCGTGTCCGCGTACTCGCAGGGAACGGACGTCCCCAAGGTGGTGCGCAGCCGGCTGCGCTACGCGGCGGTGGCCGGTGCGATCACCGTCGCCGCCTACATCATCACCGCGCTGGCCTCGTCCGGCGGCTCCTCCGGAGAGCCGATCGAGGCGAGCTCGGGCGGCCTGATCATGCTGCTGGCGCCCATCCTGTTGATCTACCTCATGGTGCGGCGCTGGCACTTCGTGGCGTCCCTGCTGATAGCGATCGCGTTCGGGCTTCTCCTTGGCCTGGTCGCAGGGCGGTTGACGTGGTCGGACCTGCTGATGGTCGACTCGGAGACGTACGCCGTCAGCGGGGTCATCGTCGAGGGCGCGTCCGGCCTGGTCGGCATCGCGGTGTTCACGATCTTCCTGATGGGCCTGATCGGCACGTTCGAGGCGGGCGGCCTCATCGACTGGCTGATGGACAAGTCGCGGCGGCTGGCGAAGACGCCGCGCAGCGCGGAGTCGACGATCGTCGGCGTCTCGTTGGGCGTCAACGCGCTGACGGCGGCCGGGACGCCGACGATGGTGATGCTCGGGCCGTGGGTCCGCCGGCTCGGTCACGCGTTCCGCATCGCGCCGTGGCGGCGGGGGAACCTGCTGGACGGGACGTCGACGTCGCTGATCGGCTTCCTGCCGTGGAGCGTGGCCGTCCTCATCCCGATCGCGATGGTCGGCGGCGAGGTCAGCGAGGCCGGCGTCCAAGGGTTCGACGCGGTCAGCCTGGTGCCGTACGTCTTCTACTGCTGGGCGCTCGTGCTCGTGATGATCGGGGCGGCGGCGACCGGCTGGGGCCGCGAGACCATGGACGAGGAGTCCTGGGAGGCCGAGAGGGAAGAGGTGGCCAGCGAGTCCACCACCACGTGACCACGTGAGCCGGGTGCCCCGCGGCTACCTCGATCACGCCTGCGTGGGCCTGCCGAGCCGGCGCACGCGCGACGCGGTCACGAGCGCGATCGGCGGGCTCGACACGGCGGACGTGGGCGCGACGGAGCGCTCGGTCGGCTGGCTCGAGCAGGCAGGGCTCGCCCGGACAGCGGCCGCGGAACTGTTCGGTGCCTCGCCGGACGACGTCACGCTCGTCCAGAACACGACGGACGGGCTGGCCACGGTGCTGACCGCCCTGCCGTGGCGGCCGGGCGACGCGCTCGTCCTCGCGGACCGGGAGTTCGTCGGGACCGCGGCCGTGTGCCGCTCGGTGGCACGCGCGCGGTCGTTGGAGCTCCGGATCGCCGACGGGCCCGCGCCGGAGCAGATCGCGCCGCACGTCGACGCCCGCACGCGGGCGGTCGTGCTCAGTGCGGTCGCCGAGGTCAGCGGGGTCCGTGCGGACC
>JBMCTR010000312.1:0-3253 GCA_048622955.1 Actinomycetota bacterium | reverse complement strand
TCGTTCGAGTTGCCGAGCGTGGAGAGCATCGACGAGTCGGCGGGCGCCGACGCCGCATTCGCCGCGCTCAGCGCCATCGAGGGCGACGCGTCGCTGTACAGCCAGCGGTTCGCCCTCAACCACCTGCCGTTCCACGAGCTGATGGGGTTGGACGCGACGGCGGCCGAGGCGGACGCGGCGCTCGACGAGCTTCCCTACGTCGTCGGCCGGAGCCTGCTGTTCCCGTACGAGGAGGGCCTGGCGTTCAGCTGCGCCGTGTTCCTGGACGGGGGCTGGGAAGCGGTCGACCGTACCTACGACGATCCGCCCACCACGACCGCCCAGGTGCTGTTCCCGGAGCGGTACCTCGCGGGCGAGGAAGCCGCCGACGTCCGCGAGCCGACCGGACCGTCCGGGTGGGACGCCCTCGAATCCGACACGTTCGGCGCGGCTGACCTGCTGATCCTGCTCGAGGCTCCGGGCGACGACGAGAGCGCGGCGCTGTCCGATCCGGTCGACCGCGCCGCGGCGTGGGCCGGCGGTGAGCTGTTCGCGTGGACCGACGGGGACGCCACCGCCGTAGCCGTCGTGCTGGCAGACCGCGGCGGCACGACCCCGCTGTGCGAGACCGTGACCGACTTCTACGCCGCGGCGTTCCCCGAGGCGGAGCGGTCCGCGGGTGACGGTGCGGCGACGTTCGAGGGCCCAGAGCAGGCCGCGGTCGTCCGCTGCGACGGCACCGAGGTCGCGTTCGGCATCGGCCCGGACGTCGCGACGGCGGATGCCGCCGTCAGGTGAGGCGGGCGGCTGCGGCGGCGACCCGCTCGTCGGTCGCCGTCAGGGCGATGCGGACGTGGCCGCTGCCGGCGGCGCCGTAGAAGTCCCCTGGAGCGACGAGGATCCCGCGGTCGGCCAGCCATCCGACCGTGTCCCAGCACGGCTCGCCGTCCCTGGTGGCCCAGAGGTACAGCCCCGCCTCGGAGTGATCCACCCGGAAGCCCGCGGCGGTGAACGCGTCCCGCAGTTCGTCGCGGCGGGCCGCGTACCGCGCCCGTTGCTCGTCCACGTGCGCGTCGTCGTCCAGCGCCGCGACCATCGCCGCCTGCACCGGGGCGGGCACCATCAGGCCGGCGTGCCGCCGTACCTCCAGCAGCCGGCGCACCAACCCGGGGTCGCCGACGACGAAGCCGGCCCGGTAGCCCGCGAGATTCGATCGCTTCGACAGCGAGTGCACGGCCAGCACGTGGTCCAGCGAACCGCCGTTCACGTCCGGATCGAGCACGGACACGGGGCGCTCGTCCCAGCCGAACTCCAGGTAGCACTCGTCCGAGGCCACCACCGCGTCCCGCTCGCGGGCCCACGAGACCACCTTCGCCAGGTGCTCCCGCGGCAGCACCCGGCCGTGCGGGTTCGCCGGCGAGTTGACCCAGACCAGCCCCACGCGGGCCGGCCCGAGCGCGGTCAGCGCGTCCGACGCGACGCCGGACGCCCCGGCCAGCCGGGCGCCGACGTCGTACGTCGGGTAGGCCAACTGCGGGTACGCGACGGTGTCCCGTGGGCCGAGCCCGAGCAGCGTCGGCAACCAGGCGACGAACTCCTTGGACCCGACGGTCGGCAGCACTCCGGCAGGATCAACGCCGCTGACGCCGAACCTGCGGCCGAGCCAGCGTGCGGCGGCCTCGCGCAGCGCGGACGTCCCGTACACCCGGGGGTAGCCGGGCGCGTCGGTGGCCGCGGCCATCGCCTCGCGGACGACGTCAGGCGTGGGGTCGACCGGGGTGCCGACCGAGAGGTCGACGATCCCCCCGGGATGCGCCGCCGCCCGTTCCTGATAGGCCGCCAGCGTGTCCCACGGGAACTGCGGAAGCTCGCGCACCTGCGGCGGCTACTCGCCGTGGTCCTGCGGGGGCAGCGCCGCGACCAGCGGATGATCCTTGTCGATCTTCCCGAGCTTGGACGCGCCTCCGGGCGAGCCGAGGTCGTCGAAGAACTCGACGTTGGCGTTGTAGTAGCTCTGCCACTGCTCGGGCACGTCATCCTCGTAGAAGATCGCCTCGACGGGGCAGACCGGCTCGCACGCGCCGCAGTCCACGCACTCGTCGGGGTGGATGTAGAGCATGCGCTCGCCCTCGTAGATGCAGTCGACCGGGCACTCGTCGACGCACGACAGATCCTTCAGGTCGACGCACGGCTCGGCAATGATATAGGTCACGAGGGATTCCTCCTTGTGATGCCCATCCTGGGTCGCACGGCACCCTTCCTTAGTATCCCGTTGCGGGCTCCTGTCCGCGCAACTCGATGCGACCGAGGTCCACCCTATGATGCTGCGAAGCTCGGATGTCGGGCGGCGGGTGGTCGTGCGCTACCGGCTCCGCGAGCCGGCGGACGGCGCCCGCGCCACGGACGTGCTCGGCGTGCTGATGTCGTGGTCCGGCGGCACGCTGGTCGTCCGGACCAAGACAGGAGCACTCGTGTCGGTGGACGAGGGCGACGTGCTCGCCGCCAAGGTCGTCCCGCCCCAGACCGTGACCCGCCGTCAGATCCGGGACCTCGAGGCTGCGGCCGCCGAGGGGTGGCGCGCCCTGGAGTCGGAGCACCTGGGAGGTTGGCTGCTCCGGGCGGCCGGCGGTTTCACCGGACGGGCCAACTCCTGCCTGCCGTTGTCCGATCCAGGTGTTCCGCTCGGTGCCGCCGTCGACCGGGTCGAGCAGTGGTACCGCGAACGAGGGCTCCCGCCGATCTTCCAGGTCCCCGACCGCCTCGGCGCACAGCTCGATCGAGAGCTCGACGGCCGCGGCTGGGAGCCCGCCCCGGAGGAGATCCTCGTCATGACGGCGGACCTCCCCGCCATCGCAGCCGCGACGAGGGACGACCTGCCGCCGGTGACCGTCGCGCCGTCGCCGGACGACGCGTGGCTGGCGCGCTACCACTACCGCGGAGGTACGCTCCCCCCGCACGGCCGGGACGTCCTGGTCAACACGGCGCTTGTCGGGTTCGGCGCGGTCGAGGACGACGGAGAGCTCGTCGCCATCGCACGGGGTGCGGTGAGCGACGCGCCCTCGGGACGGCGGTGGCTGGGCGTCACCGCCGTCGAGGTGGATCCCACGCAGCGCAGGCGAGGCCTCGGCAGGCACGTCGTCGCGGGCGTCGCCCGGTGGGCGGACTCGTACGGCGCGACGGATGTCTACCTGCAGGTGGCCGAGGCGAACAGCGCGGCCCTGGGCGCCTACGAGCGGATGGGCTTCACCGAGCACCACCGCTACCACTACCGCCG
>JBMCTR010000311.1:0-3257 GCA_048622955.1 Actinomycetota bacterium | reverse complement strand
GCCTCGTCGACCGCGTCATCGCCCAGCGCAGGGCGGCAAGCTCGGACGACGGCGACCTGCTGGCCGCGCTCGTGCGGGTCGGTGGGCTGTCGGACGCCGAGATCCGCGACCACGCCGTGACGCTGCTGCTCGCGGGCCACGAGACGACGGCCAACGCGCTGGCCTTCGGGTTGCACCTGCTCGCGCAGGATCCCGGCGCCGAGCGCACGCTGCACGCCGAGGTGGACGACGTCCTCGGCAACGCCGCGCCGACGCCGGACGACGCCGGCCGGCTGCCGTTCTGCCGCGCGGTGATCTCGGAGGCGCTGCGGCTGTACCCGCCCTCGTGGGCGATGGGCCGGCAGGCGCGCGAGGAGCATCCCGTCCCTTCCGGCAGCGTTCTCCCCGGTGACCTGGTGGTGCTGCCGCAGTGGGTGGTCCACCGCGATCCGCGCTGGTGGCCGGACGCGGAACGGTTCCGTCCGGACCGGTGGCTCGAGCGGGGCCGCGGGGACCGGCCGCGCTGGGCGTACTTCCCCTTCGGTGCCGGTCTGCGGCGCTGCATCGGAGAAGGATTCGCCTGGACGGAGGCCACCCTGGCGCTGGCGACGATCGCCGGGAGATGGCGGATGCGGCCGGTGCCGGACCGCCCCGTCCGGCTCGATCCACTGATCACGCTCCGCCCGCGGGACGGCGTGTGGCTGCGCCCGGAGCCCCGGGTACCGCGCACCGGCCCACCCGGCTACCCGGCGGTATAGGGCCTGCCGGGCGTGTCTGGCATCGTGGGCATTCGTGTCCGTCTTTCGCCGCAGGGACCAGCAGTCCACCGATACGACCGCTGCGATAGGCCGGTTCTGGAAGTGGTGGGACGGCCAGCGCAAGGCCGTCGTCGAGGCTGCGGACGCTCGGGACAGCGAGCGGGTCACGGCCCTGCTCAAGCCCGCGGTTGCCGAGCTGGACCCCAGTCTCACGTGGGAGGTCCGGCCCGGACAGGACGCTCGCTACGCCCTTGTCGTCTCGGGCGGCGGCCGCCCGGAGCTGCGATCCCTGGCCGAGCGGTGGTACCTCGCGGCGCCCGAACCGGACGACGACATCGAGTACGCGCCCGCACGCCGCAGGGACCCGCGCGTGTTCACGTCGACACTGACGATCGACGACTACGACATCCCGCTGGACGAGCTCGTCGCCGGCACCCGGCTCGACCAGCAGCGGCTGCGGCTTGACGTCGTCGTCCACCATCCGCTGTTTCCGCTGCTGGACGAGGCGTCCCGGCTCCGCGTGGCGTACCTGGGCCTCGATGCCGCACTCGGCGAGGACGATGTCGAGCGCTGGCTCGGGAACGTGGAGATCTCGGCGGACCCGCCGGTCGACGCGGTCCCCGTGTCGAGCCTGCCGACGGTGGTCGACCAGTTGCGGCCGCCGGGCGACCAGTGGGTCGTGCTCAAGGGCAGCGGGCCGCGGGGCACGGTCATCGCGACGGTGCGCCGCCCGTTCACCCGGGCCGACCGGCCGCTGTGCGACACCCACGTGGCCGTGACGCTGAGCTACCCCACCGGCGACGACGGGCTGCCCGCCGAGGAGGGCATCACCACGACGCTGCAGGATCTGGAGCAGCACATCGTGTCCGCCCTCGGCGGCGACGGCCCGCACGCCGTCCTGGTCGGGCACGAACTGGCCGGAGGCTGGGCACGCATCCACGCCTACGTCGACGGGCTCGCGGTCAAGCCCAAGACCGCGAAGCCGGTACTCCGCAACTGGCAGTACGGCAGCGCCAAGCTCCAGTCGGAGGTCGACCCCGCGTGGCGCGGAGTCCGGCACCTGCTCGGCTAACCTGCCGACCCATCGGCGAGTTGTCAGGGTGATCACGCGTGACGCCGGAGGTCAGCGAGTTGTCCGGCCGGACAGGTCGGGAAGGGGGCACGGGGTTCTGGTGTGAGAAGGCGTGGCTCGGCGGCGACGTCGCCGAGCGAGTCCGGGTGGTCGCCGGACCGGACGGCACGATCGTCGCCGCGGCCGCCGGGAGCGCACCGGACCCGGCCGATACCAGGCTGCCGGGCATCGTGCTGCCGGGCTTCGCCAACACCCATTCGCACGCGTTCCACCGGGCGCTGCGGGGCCGCACCCACTCCCGCCGCGGGACGTTCTGGACGTGGCGCGAGCAGATGTACGCGGCCGCGGAACGGCTCGACCCCGACTCCTACCACCGGCTCGCGACCGCGGTGTACGCGGAGATGGCGCTCGCCGGCGTGACCAGCGTGGGCGAGTTCCACTACCTGCACCACGGTCCCGGCGGCGTCCCGTACGAGGAGCCGAACGCCATGGGCGAGGCGTTGCGGGCCGCCGCCCGCACCGCGGGTATCCGGCTGACCCTGCTCGACGCCTGCTACCTCGCCGGCGGCCCAGGCGAACCGCTGGCCGCCGCGCAGCAGCGGTTCTCCGACGGCGACGCCGACCGGTGGGCCGCACGGTTTGCACGCCTCCAGCCGGACGCCGCAACCCGGATCGGCGCGGCGGTCCACTCCGTCCGGGCGGTCCCACCCGACCAGGTCCCCACGGTGGTCGCCGCGGCGCGCGGCCTGCCGCTGCACGTCCACGTCTCCGAGCAACCGGCCGAGAACGCCGCCTGCATCGCGGCCTACGGGACCACCCCGACCCGGCTGCTGCACGACCGCGGCGCCCTGGGCCCGCTCACGACCGCGGTGCACGCCATCCACCTGACCGGGGACGACATCGGCGTGCTCGGCGCTGCCCGCACGACCGTGTGTTGCTGCCCCACCACGGAGCGCGACCTCGCCGACGGCATCGGCCCCGCCCGCGCCCTCCTCGACGCCGGCGCACCGCTCGCTCTCGGAACGGACCAGCACGCGCTCGTCGACCCGTTCGAGGAGGCGCGCGCGCTGGAGATGCACGAGCGCCTCGGGTCACTGGAGCGGGTCCGGTTCACGCCTGCCGAACTGCTGACCGCGCTCACCTCCGGCGGCCAGCGGGCGCTGGGCTGGCCCGCGGCGGGAAGGATCGAGGCAGGCGCCCCGTGCGACCTGGTCGCCGTGCGCCTCGACACCCCGCGCACCGCCGGAGCCGACCCGGCGCAGGTCGTGCTCGCGGCGGGGGCCGCCGACGTGGACACCGTCGTGGTGGGCGGCAGGCCGGTCGTCCAGGGCGGGGTACACGCCCTCGGGGACGTAGGACGGCTGCTCGCGGACGCCATCGCGGCAGTCACCGCCTAGCGGAGTCGCACAGTGAGCTTCCCCACTGTGCTGGTTGCAGCGGCAGCGGGG
>JBMCTR010000310.1:0-3267 GCA_048622955.1 Actinomycetota bacterium | reverse complement strand
TCGAACCGGTAGCCGACGCCCCGGACGGTGACCACCAGCCGCGGGTCGGACGGGTCCTGCTCGACCTTCTCACGCAGCCGCCGCACGTGGACGATCACCGTCGAGTTGTCCCCGAAGTCCCAGCCCCACACCCGGCGCAGCAGGTCCCGCTTGGTGAACGTCTCCCCCGGATGGGAAAGCAGGAAGACCAGCAGGTCGTACTCCCGCGCGGTGAGCGAGACCGGCGCCCCGCGGACGTGCACCGTGTGCGCCGCTGTGTCGATCGTCACCGGTCCCCCGTGCAGCGTTCGCGGCAGCACGGCCTGCCCGCGCAGCCGCTCCTCGCGCCGGAGCAGGCCGGTGACCCGCAGCGTCAGCTCCCGCGGGCTGAACGGCTTGACCAGATAGTCGTCCGCCCCGACCTCGAGCCCGACCACGCGGTCGTCCTCCTCCCCGCGAGCGCTCAGCACGATCACCAGGGTGTGGTCGCCGTCCGCCCGCATCCGGCGCAGGACGTCCAGCCCGGACCGGTCCGGCAGCATCAGGTCGAGCACGACCGCGTCCGGCCGCCACTCCCGCCAGGTGCGCTCGGCGCTCGCCGCGTCCGCGGCGACCTTCGGCTCCAGCCCCGCGTCCCGGGCGTACGCGGCGACCACGGACGAGACCGTGGCATCGTCCTCGACGACCAGTACCCGTGCGGTCACCGCAGCGCGTCCTCGAGGTGTAGCTGCCAATCGAACCAGCCGTTCTCGACCGCGAACGCCAGCACGTCCTTGTCGAATCCGGTGGCGATCGCCAGCCCTAACAGCACAAAGACGACGCCGAGCGCACGGCGGAACCAGCCGTGTGGGTCGATGCTCCACCCCAGCGCGGCGACTGCCCGGCGGCCTCCGACCACCATGACGACCATCATGGCGGCCAGCCCGAGGAGGTAGGCGACCAGGTAGGCCACACCCTCGACCGGCGTCGCCGGCAGGATCGCGGCGATGATCACGGCGTACGTCGGGCTGCACGCGCTGAACACCGGGCCGAGGCTGGCGCCGAGGACCACATCCCCCACCCGGGTCTGCCGCGCGATGCCGAGCCGGGCCGCCCGGTCGCCGGCGTGCGCCAGTCGCAGCCTGCCCGCGACGGCGCTCCACACCTGCGGCACCAGGGTGACGATACCGAAGGCGACCAGGATCCCGCCGGCGATCGCCTGCCACACCTGCTGAGGCACGCCCACCAGCAGCGTCGTCGCTTTCAGCAACAGCGAAAAGGCGAACACCGACGCGCACAGGCCGGCGATCACCAGCGCGGCGCTGTGCGCCCGGCTGCCCGGCGCCAGCGACCGCCCGATCAGGACAGGCAGCAGCCCGACGACGCACGGCGCGAGGACCGATAGCGCGCCGGCGACCGCCGCCGCGGCTGCGAACGCCACAGCCTACGCCACCTCACGCGGGAAGCGGTCGGCCACTGCGCGTTCACTCCAACTCGGTGAGGATGGTGTCGATCGAGCGGTCCTTGCCGTATCCGACCCAGGACGAGATCATCGCACCGTCAGGATCCACCGTGACGAAGGTGCTCTGGAGCGTGACGCCGTAACGCTGCTTCAGTTCGGTCTCGCTGTCGTAGTCGACCTTGAGAATCTGCACACCGTCCGGAACGGTGCCGGATCTGATCGCCTCGTCGAACGCTTGGCACTCCGGACACCACGAGGCGTGGAAGAACAGGACCGTGGTGTCGTACGCCGGATCGGCGACGAGGTCCGGGCCGTAGTCGCGGTAGGTTCCCGCCGCGGCCTGCGCGTCCGCACCTTTCTCGCCGGTGGACTCGCCAGCGGGCTCGCCGGTGTCCGTCCCGCCCCCTGACGCCCGCTCCGTGCCCGGCTCCGCCGGTTCGGACGTCGACTCCATGCTGGGCGCGGCTGGCGCCGATCGCGGCTCGGTGCTCGGCTCAGCATTCTCGGCGCCCTGCTCGGCAGCCGCACCGCTGTCGGGGGGCGCTGCTGTGGCGCCGTCGCCTCCGCCGCAGGCCGCGATGACAGCACCGGCAGCGGCGACCGCAGCACCGTGCCGGAGCCCACCGATGAGACCGCCTCGCACGGCAGTGACGCTACGACGAGAGGCACCACGATGGAGCGCTCAGACGCTAACGGTTCGCTGACGTCCGACGACGCCCATGGTGTGCCAGCCTCACGCCGAATCGGTGAGCCAGGCGCGCATCCGCTGCTCGCACCGCTCGACCTCGGCCACGTCGACCCGCTCCTCGTCGTGGTGGGCGAGCAACGGGTCACCCGGGCCGTAGTTCACCGCCGGCGCCCCCAGTTCGGCGAACCGCGCGACGTCGGTCCACCCGTCCTTGGCTCGCGGAGTGCCCCCGACGGCAGCGAGGAACGACGCCGCGGCCGGGTGGGCAAGGCCGGGACGGGCGCCGGGCGCGGAGTCGGTCAGGCTCACGTCGAAGCCGTCGAACACCTTCCGCACGTGGTCGGCGGCCTCGGCCACGGTCTTGTCCGGCGCGAACCGGTAGTTGACCGTCACCACGCACCGGTCGGGGATCACGTTGCCGGCGACGCCGCCGGTGATGCCGACCGCGTTCAGGCCCTCCCGGTAGACCAGTCCGTCGACCTCGACCTCGGCGGGACGGTATGCACGGAGCCGGTCCAGCACCTCGCCCGCCGCGTGGATCGCGTTGGCGCCCATCCACCACCGCGCGCTGTGCGCCGCCGTGCCGGGGACAGCTACCGCGGCACGCAGCGTCCCGTTGCAGCCGCCCTCGACGACGGCGCCGGTCGGCTCCAGCAGCACGGCGAAGTCCCCGGCCAGCCATCCGGGATGGTTCCGCGCCACCCGCCCGAGGCCGTTCTTCGCAGACTCCACTTCCTCGTTGTCGTAGAAGACGTAGGTGAGATCCCGGTTGGGCGCCGGAACGTGGGCCGCCAGCCGCAGCGCCACCGCGACGCCGCCCTTCATGTCGACGGTTCCCCGTCCCCACAGGACGTCGCCGTCCCGCCGTGCCGGCAGGTTGCCGGCGACGGGAACCGTGTCCAGGTGGCCGGCCAGGATCACCCGCTCATCACGTCCGAGATCGGTGCGGGCCACCACCGCGTCCCCGTCCCTGGCGACCGTGAGATGCGGCAGCGTGCCCAGGGCTGTCTCGATCGCGTCGGCGAGCGGGCCCTCGCCGCCGCTGACCGACTCGATGTCGCACAGCGCCGCCGTCAACTCCGGACCGGGCAGATCGAGGCGGAGGCGAGCGGTCACGACCACCGACCCTACCCGCCCGTTCGGCGCGGCGGCCGCCGGC
>JBMCTR010000309.1:0-3274 GCA_048622955.1 Actinomycetota bacterium | reverse complement strand
CACGAGGACACGATCGCGCCGCCGACGTTCGCGATGATTCCGGTGCTGCGGGGCTTCGACATGCTGATGAACGACCTGGCGATCGGGTACTCCCGGATCATCCACGTGGACCAGCGGTTCGTGCACCAGCGGCCCATCCGGGCCGGCGACACGTTGCGGGCGACGACAACGCTGGACAACGTCCGCTCCCGGGCGGGTAGCCACTTTCTGACCATCCGGTCGGACGTGGCCACCACCGCCGGGGAGCCGGTGTGCGCCGCGACGGCGACGCTGCTGGTGCAGGCTGCGGAGGACGGCGATGGCTGAGCCCGGGACCGCCCTGCCCGAGCGGACGTACCGCATCGCGCGCAGCGACCTCGTTCGCTACGCCGGGGCGTCCGGCGACTTCAACCCGATCCACTGGAGCGACCGGATCGCCAAGGACGCCGGCCTGCCCTCGGTCATCGGCCACGGCATGCTGACGATGGCCCTCGCCGGCCGGCTGCTCACCGACTGGGCCGGCGACCCCGCTGCGGTGGTCGAGTACGGGGTGCGGTTCTCCCGTCCGGTCGTCGTTCCCGATGACGACGACGGCGTGACCGTGACCGTGTCCGGTGTGGTGACCGAGGTCCGCGACGACGGCCTGCTCGGTGTGGACCTGACGGTGCGCGCAGGCGAGCAGAAGGTGCTGACCCAGGCGCGCGCGGTCGTCCGTCCGCCGGTGTCCGCATGAGGCTTGCGGATCTCACGACGCTGCGCCTCGGTGGGCCGCCGGCCCGGCTGGTCGACGTCCGGACCGAAGTCGAACTGGTCGACGCGGTCCGGGACTGCGACCGGCGAAACGAGCCGGTGTTCGTGCTCGGCGGCGGGTCGAACGTCGTCGTGGCGGACGAGGGCTTCGACGGCACCGTCGTGCGCGTGCTGACCTCGGGCGTCGCCGTCGACGACGCCGGGTGCGGGGATGACGACCTCGCGGCCTGCGGAGGGCTGCTGGTCACGGTCGCCGCGGGGGAGGACTGGGACGATCTGGTGGCCCGTGCGGTCGCCGAGGAGTGGGTCGGCCTGGAGGCGTTGTCCGGGATCCCGGGCGCTGTCGGCGCGACGCCGATGCAGAACGTGGGGGCGTACGGCCAGGAGGTGGCCGACACGATCTGGACGGTGCGCACGTACGACCGTGCCGCCGGGACGATCAGGACGTTCGCCAGCGCGGAGTGCGGGTTCGGCTACCGGACGAGCCGGTTCAAGGGCTCGGATCGACATGTGATCATCTCCGTGACGTACCAGTTGCGGCAGGGCTCACTCGGCGCGCCGGTGCGGTACGCCGAGTTGGCCCGGGCGCTGGGTGTGGAGACCGGGGAGCGGGCCAAGCTAAGCGAAGTTCGGGACGCAGTGCTGGCGCTGCGCCGCGGCAAGGGAATGGTGCTCGACGAAGCCGACCACGACGCCTGGAGCGCCGGGTCGTTCTTCACCAACCCGGTCCTGGACGGCGCCTCCGCCGCGCGGCTGCCGGACGCCGCGCCCCGGTGGCCGCTGGACGACGGGCGGGTGAAGACCAGTGCTGCGTGGCTGATCGAGCGGTCGGGCTTCCACCGCGGCTATGCCGGCCCGGGGGGGCGCGTGGCCCTGTCCGGCAAGCACACCCTGGCGCTCACCAACCGTGGCGGGGGGACCACGGCCGACCTGCTGGCCCTCGCCCGCGAGGTCCGCGACGGTGTCCACGCCGCATTCGGGATCGTCCTGGAGCCGGAACCGGTGCTGCTGGGCTGCTCGCTCGACTAGGAGGGTTGCCCTCGGCGCGGAAACTGTGCAAGGATCCTCCGCCGTGAGCACCCGGCTGTTCTGTTGTCGCCGCTGACGACCACCCCCGTCCGCGGCCGCCGCGCCTGCTCAGGCGCCTGATCTGACAGACAGCGACATGACGACTCTCCTCGTGCTCCACGCACATCCCGACGACGAATCGATCTTCACTGGGGCCACCATCCGCCGGCTTGCCGACGCCGGCGCGCGCGTGGTGCTCATCGCCGCGACGTGCGGCGAGCTCGGCGCCTCGCGGCTCCCGCTGGCGCAGGACGAGACGCTTGCCGAGCGCCGGCTCGCCGAACTCGAGTGGGCGGCAGAGCGGCTCGGCGTCGCGCGGCTGGTGCTGCTGGGGCGGCGGGACTCCGGCATGCCCGGCTCCGCCGACAACGTCCACCCGGGAGCGCTCGCCTGCGCCGACACCGACCGCCTGGCGCGCCGGGTCGCCCAGCTCGCGCTGGCGGAGAGCGCATCGGCGATCGTGTACGACGATCCGCAGGGCATCTACGGGCATCCCGACCACGTCGCGGTCCACCGGATCGGACGGCGGGCGGCCGCAATGGTGGGTGTCACGGGGTACGAGGTGACGGTCGACCGGGAGCACGTCGGACGGGCAGCCGACCACGTGCTGCACTCCGCCGCGACGGCGACCGGTTGCCGCTACGGGCTTCCGTCCTCGGAGATCACGCTGACACTGGCCGCGACGGCGGACGAGCTCGCGGCCAAGCGGGCCGCGATCGGCCTCCATGCCAGCCAGGTGGAATCGGCTGTCCTGTCCGGGCCGCACGCGGAAGACTCGTACCGGCTCGAGTGGTTCCGCCGATCCGGCCCGTCGGCGGCGCTGGACGACATCGCGGCCGAGCCGTCCCTGGTCGCGGCTTCGTCGTCGTGACCGTCCGGTGAGAGCCCCTCGCTCCTGGGATCGTCCTCAAGAGGGAGACTTCTCCTCAGCGATCAAACCGTCGGTCGTCAGGCTCATCCGGGCCGTCTTCCGCAAGTTCGATCACTCAGGTGAAGTCTCCATCTTGAGGTCCCTAGCATCACTGGTGACTCCTTCGACCGACGCCAGCCAGGCGTCCACTCCGGCGAGGAGCCGGGCACGGACGTCGGACGGCGCCGCCGAGTCCTCGATGGAGGTTCGCGCCAGTGCGGCCAGTTCGCGATCGGTGAACCCGTGCACAGACCGGGCGCTCTCGTACTGATCCAGCAGCCGGGAGCCGAACAGCAGCGGATCGTCCGCTCCAAGGGCCACCCGCGCTCCGTCATCGAGGAGTGCCCGCAACGGGACGTCTCCGGGCTTGCGGTACACGCCGAGTGCGACGTTGGAGGCCGGGCAGACCTCGAGGGTCACGCCGCTCGCAGCAATCCGGGCGAGTAGCGAACGGTCTTCCACCGACCGCACGCCGTGCCCCAGCCGGGTTGCCCCGAGCCGGTCGAGGCAGCCGCGGACGCTTTCCGGGCCGCACAGCTCGCCCCCGTGCGGCGCCGCGAGCAGTCC
>JBMCTR010000308.1:0-3284 GCA_048622955.1 Actinomycetota bacterium | reverse complement strand
TGCTGCTCCGCGACGAACTGCGTGATCACGGCCACCGGCGTCGGCAGGCTGACCTGGAAGCGGACGTCGGACGGGATCACCCGCTCGGCCTTCAGCCGGGAGAACAGCTGCCACGACGCGAGGGCCTGGTCGGCATACCCGAGATCGCCGAACGCGACCGCCTCGGGATCGACCCCCTCGCGCGGGCGGAGCTTCAGCAGCGGGCTGTAGCCGCGGTTCGGCGGGGCGACGGACTCCAGGTCGGGGTTGGTCTGCAGCTTCGGCAACTGCCAGCGGATCCAGTTGGACCGCTCGCCGGTCTCCCCGTCCGGCAGCCGCTTGAGCCGGTCGCCCAGCCGGGCCGCGGCCGAGCGGAAGACGGTCTCGGCGTCCGTGAGCGGGACGCTGCCGCACAGGTGCACACCGGGATCGGCCACGACGAACCTCCAGCCGTCACGATCGGGAGCCCGAGTCTAGGGGGTTCGCCGGTCACCCGACGAAGATGTCCTCGGGCAGGAACGCCGAGACGAGCAGGTTCGGCACGTCGACGACCTGGCTGACCTTCAGGTCGACCGCCACGCTGCAGATCGCGTACGCCTGCTGCCGCGTCCAGCCGCGCTCGCCGAGCAGGTCGATCATGTTGAGCAGCGCGTTGCGCGTCGCGAGGGTCAGGTCCTCGCCGCGGTTCTCGCCGTCGCGCGTGACCGACAGGCCGGTGGTCGCGACGAACCGGCGGGGTACGGCGTACTCGGGCGGCGCGAAGTACTCGGTACGGCTGAACCGGACGTCCGTGATGCCCTTCTCGGCGGCCTCGTTCTTCCGCAGGCCGAACCGGACGCGCGCCGTGGCGCCCATCTCGATGGCGGTCCCGCAGGTCTCCGAGTCGCCTTGGGCGAAGTGGGCGTCTCCGACCGAGAACAGCCCGCCCGGCGCGTCCACCGGGAACAGCATCGTGGTGCCGGCGCCGGTCTGCTTGATGTCGATGTTGCCGCCCTGGGCGCGCGGCGGGATGGTGCGCAGCGCCTCGGACGCGATGTGCGGGGCCGACGGCACGGCACCGTCCGCCAGCGGCGGCAGCACCGGGCCGCCGCGGTCGGCGAGCTCCTGCTCGCGGGCGGTCGTCGCGGCGAGGCCCTCCCGTCCCGGAGCGAGGCCGATGGTGCCAAGGAACGGCGCGCCCGGCACGCGCACCCCTGGGAGGTCGTCGGACGTCGCCCAGCCGTCGGCGATGTCCCACCGGACCATGAACGGCTCGGGGAAGTCGTCGCGGAGAAAGCCGAAGCCGGGGATCTCCACGGTGAACCCGAACGGCTCGGGCGCCACTTCGAGGATCTCCACCTCGAGCAGGTCGCCGGGCTCGGCGCCCTCGACGTGTACCGGGCCGGTGAGCGGATGCACGACGTCCAGGTTGGCGGTGGCGACGGCGCTGATGTCGGAGTCCGGCTGCACCTGCCCGTCGAGCGCGTCGCGGGTCTCGAGAACGACCTCGTCGCCGGGTGCGCAGCGGACGACGGGCGGGATGTCCGGATGCCACCGGTTGTGCCCGGTGCTCGGCTCGTCGAGCAGGGTCTTGTCGCGGTCGATGCGTACCTCGTGGACGGTCATGGCGGCTCCTCGTGGGATCATCGTTCCGGGAACGCCAGTTAAGCACGACACTCGCCGTAAGGGGGTGCGATGGCCGAGCCGGTTCGCTGGGGCGTGCTCGGGTGCGCCGCGATCGCCGTCCGGAAGGTGATCCCCGCGATGCAGCAGGCCGCGAACTGCGACATCATCGCGATCGCGTCGCGGGACGCAGATCGGGCACGCGAGGTGGCCGCCGGCCTCGGCATCCCGCGTGCCTACAGCACGTACGACGCGCTGCTCGCCGACCCGGACGTGGAGGCGGTCTACATCCCGCTGCCGAACAGCATGCACGCCGAGTGGACCAAGCGGGCCGCGGACGCCGGCAAGCACGTGCTGTGCGAGAAGCCGCTGGCGCTGAACGCCTCCGAGGCCCGACGCATGGTGGACGGGTGCCGGGCCGCGGGCGTGTCGCTGATGGAGGCGTTCATGTACCGGCTGCACCCGATGTGGGTGCGGGTGCGCGACCTCGTCGCACAGGGCCGGATCGGGGAGCTCACCGCGATCCAGACGTTCTTCGCATACCACAATGTCGACCCGGAGAACATCCGCAACATCGCCGAGCTCGGCGGCGGCGCCGTCATGGACATCGGGTGCTACCCGATCAACGTCGCCCGCATGATGTTCGACGCCGAACCGACGCAGGTGTCGGCCGCCGTGCGGCGCGACCGGGAGTTCGGCACCGACGTGCTGACCTCGGTGATGCTCGACTTCGCCGGCCGGCACGCGACGTTCACCTGCGGCACGCAGCTCGAGCCCGACCAGCGCGTCCACCTGCACGGCACCGAGGGCAGGCTGCTGGTCGAGATCCCGTTCAACATCCCGCCGGACGTCCCGACGCGGATAATCCACACGGCCGGCGGCACACCGCCGGTCGACCCCGGCGTCGAGGTGATCGAGATCCCGCCCGCGGACCAGTACCGGGTCCAGGGCGAGCAGTTCTCGGCGGCGATCAGGGACGGCGCGCCCGTGCCGACACCGCCGGAGGACGCCGTCGCCAACATGACCGTGATCGAGCGGGTCTTCACCGCGGCGGAAGGGGCGCCGCCGCACTAGGTGGTGCTGTCGCGCACCGCCGCTGCGACGTCGAAGCGGATGCCCGTCTCGCGCTCGGAGACCTCCCAGAGCGTTCGGGTGTGCTCGGGTAGCGCGGACCGGCGCAGCACCGGCCGCCGCACCGCCGGGCCGTTGTTGCCGAACCGCGGAGCGTACAGCTCACCGCTGCGCGCCTGCGGGTCCGTCGCCGCGCGCAGGAGCGGCCGCACGCCGTACGCAGGGGACATTCCCGTGTACCTGGCTGCCGCGTGGAAGAAGCGCTGGCTCGCGCCGCCTGTCTGGGTGACGCTCATGGCCTGCAGGTCGGTGTTCGACAGCCCCGGGTGAGCTACCAGGCTCGCCATGGCCGACCCGGCTGCAGCCAGCCGGCGGTGCAACTCGATCGCGAAGTGCAGGTTGGCCAGCTTGGACTGGCCGTACGCGCGCCAGGGATCGTAGCGGCCTGCCAGGTGCGGGTTGTCCGGGTCGACCGGACGGCCGAGATGTCGCGCGGTCGACGTCACGCTCACCACCCGCGCCGCCGGGGCCGCGAGCAGCGCCGGGAACAGCCCGGCCGTGAGCGCGAAGTGACCGAGGTGGTTGACGCCGAACTGGAACTCGAAGCCGTCGGCGGTGCGCCACTCGGGTGT
>JBMCTR010000307.1:0-3290 GCA_048622955.1 Actinomycetota bacterium | reverse complement strand
ACCGTCGCCGGCGGCGCGGACCGGTGCCGGCTGCTGGTGTGGCCCCACGACGTGCCCACCGCCCGGCATCTTCTCCGCGACGTCCGCCGCGCCCGGTAACTGCTGCGCCGCCGCTGCGGACGACCGCCGGTCCCACAGCCACAGCCCGCCGACGATCGCCGCCACCAACGCCCAGCCCAGCACCACGTCCACCACGTAGTGCTCTCCGCTGTAGACCAGGGACAGCCCCATCGCCACCGGGTACAACGCGAGGAGCACCCGCAGCAGCCGGTTGCCCACGAGCTGCCACAGCGCCACACTCACCAGCAGCGAGAACCCCGCGTGCAGCGACGGCAGCGCCGCCACGTCGTTGACGCCCGCCCGTGCCTCCTCGAGCCACATCCCGGCGAACCGCAGCCCGATCACCGACCACCCGTCGCCGATGTTGCGGTAGACGTCCTCGTCGATCACGCCGCTCCACGCCGCGTACCACGGCGGCGCAGCGGGCACCAGGATGTAGGTGAGCAGCCCGAGGTACGACAGCAGCAGCACCTGGCGGATGTATCCCCACCACAGCTTCCGTGCGACGATGTAGAAGGCGGCGGCGAGCAGCCACGGCAGGACGAAGTGCGAGATGTACACCGCCGCGGCCGCGACGTCCCACCACTGCGGCTGCCCGGGAGTGTAGAAGTTCTCCTGCAGCCACACGGTGGGCAGGTTCCCGCCGAACAGCATGCGCTCGGCGTCCACCAACTCGGCGACCCGGACGGGCATGCCCAGCGTGTCGGCGATGCCGCGGGTGTGGTCGTAGAGCAGGAGCGCGCCGAGCAGCGGCAGCCAGTCGACGACAGTGCGCACGTGCTCCCGCCACGGGCGGCCCAGCTTCGCGGCGAGGATGCCGATGAGGATCCACCCGGTCTGGCCGATCCGGTCGGCCGGCAGGCCCACCCGCACCACGTAGACCACGAGGACGACGAGGTACAGCGCCAGCGCGATCCGCCCGACCGGCCAGGTGGACGGCCGAGCGTGCGCCGCCACGCGCGGCCGGGAGCGGGCGGCGTGGGCGCCTCGGTCTGATGCCATCGATCAGACCTCGAAATGGTCGGGATCGGGCTCCCGGACCACGTCCGCCCCCAGGGATCGCAGCTGGCCCACGAAGTCAGGGTAACCACGGTCGATGTGGTGGACGGCCGACACCAGCGTCTCCCCGTCCGCCCACAGGCCGGCGAGCACGAGCCCGGCGCCCGCCCGGATGTCGGTGGCGACCACCGGCGCTCCGGACAGCCGCTCGCGGCCGCGCACCACCGCGTGGTGCCCGTCGGTACGGATGTCCGCTCCGAGCCTGACCAGCTCGTTGACGAACATGAACCGCGCCTCGTAGACGTTCTCGGTGACCATCGCGGTGCCCTCCGCGACCGCGTTGAGGCCCACGACCATCGGCTGCAGGTCGGTGGGGAAGCCCGGGTAGGGCAGCGTCACGACGTCGAACGCGCGCGGACGCTGCGGCATCGCGACCCGCACCCCGCCGTCGACCATCTCCACGGTGGCACCGGCCCCGGCCAGCTTGTCCAGCACGATCTCGAGGTGGTCGGCTCGCCCGCCCACCATGGTGACGTCCCCCCGCGTCATGGCCGCGGCGATCGCCCACGTACCGGTCACGATCCGGTCGGGCACCGTCGAGTGCTCCACCGGACGCATCCGGTCCACGCCCTCGATGTGCAGGGTCGAGGTGCCGACACCGCCGATCTTCGCGCCCATCCCGGACAGCAGGTGGCACAGGTCGACGATCTCCGGTTCCCGGGCGACGTTGTCGATCACGCTGGTTCCCCGGGCCAGGACCGCCGCCATCAGGATGTTCTCCGTTGCCCCGACACTGGGGAAGTCCAGCCAGATGTTGGCGCCGGTCAGCCCGTGCGGCGCCCGCGCCTTGACGAAACCGTGCTCGATGCGCACCGTGGCGCCGAGCTTCTCCAAGCCGGCGACGTGCATGTCCAGCCCGCGCGACCCGATCGCGTCGCCGCCGGGAAGCGCGACATCGGCCGCACCGCACCGGGCGACGAGCGGGCCGAGCACGCAGATCGACGCCCGCAGCTTGCGGACCAGTTCGTACGGCGCCGCGTGGCTGACGTCGTCCGGCACGTCGACGGCGACCGTCGTCCCGTCCCGCCGGACGTCCGCCCCCAGCCGTGCGAGCAACTCCGCCATGTAGCTGACGTCCGTGATGGCGGGCACCCGGTGCAGCACCGTCGTCCCGGGCGCGAGCAACGCCGCGGCCATCAGCTTGAGGACGCTGTTCTTCGCCCCGTCGATGCGTACCTCGCCGCGCAGCGGCGTTCCTCCGATGACTCGAAGCCGATCCATCCGACGTTCCCTACGCAACCAGATGCTCGCCCGGCGGTGCCGCCTCGAGCCACGCCCGCAGCGCCATCGACGCGGGCTCGGTCATCGAGACCTCGAACCGCTCACCGTTCGCCTCCCACATGAAGATCACGTGCCCGGACGGCAGGTCGTACGCCTCGTCCACGCCTGGCTCCCGCCGGTTGACGACGGCGAGCGAGTGGCGGCTGACCACCCGGCGCGGGCGGTTGCCGAAGCTGAACGTACGGAACCATTCGAGCGTGTCGCCGCGGTACCGGGCGATCCCGAAGATCCATCCGTCGTTCCACGCCGCCCGGCCGGTACGCAGGCAGAGGTCGAATCCGCCGTCGCGCTGCAGGATCCGGCGGCGGAGGAACAGCCCGGTCAGGGCGAGTGCGAGCACGATGGCGAGGCCGACCACGATGACAGCGAGAACCTCCAGCACCGTCATCGTGTCCCTGCGCCCATCGCCTCGTCGCTAACGGGCTCCGGCGACGCGCAGGCGGACCTCCGCCCGCCGCCGCGCCTCTTCGACTTCCTCTTCCCGCTCCGCCTCTCGCCGCAGTGCGGCCTCCGCACGCTGGACGTCGATCTCCTCGGCGAGTTCGGCGACCTCCGCGAGGATCGAGACGTTGTCGTCGGCCACGGACAGGAACCCGCCGTGAACGGCGGCCGTCAGCACGTCGCCGTCCGCCTGGTGCACCGACACCTGGCCGCTCACCAGCAGCCCGAGCACCGGCTCGTGCCCGGGAAGGATGCCGATGTCGCCCTCGGCCGTGCGCGCGACGACCATCTCGGCGGGACCCGACCACACCCTCCGGTCGGGCACCACAAGCTCCACGTTCAGCTGCCCTGCCAACTATTCAGTGCTCCTCGTCCGTCACGGCCGAACCCGCAGATCACGGCAGAATACCGAGTGCCTGCGGGCCCACTCCACCCGGGCTTGGCTTCGA
>JBMCTR010000306.1:0-3295 GCA_048622955.1 Actinomycetota bacterium | reverse complement strand
CGGTGAAAAGCTTCCTTATGGTGCCTATAGCCACCATAAGGAAGCTCTTCGCGGCACGGGTGCCCGCCCGCCGGCCGCTGAACGGAAGCTCGTTGCCGCTACGCGCGGATCTCCTGGCGCAGGAACGCGACGTAGGCGACGGCGAACAGCACCACGCAGCCTGCGATGAGCGCCGTGAGCTGCGGCCATGCGATGAGGATGCTCTGATCCAGCGACAGGATGCTGGGCACTGCACGGTCGACCTGCTCGGGCTGCAGCGACAGCACGTCCAGCGTCCGGACCGAGGGGTTGAGCAGCGCCGACGAGCTCTGGTCGTACAACCCGGCCGGTGTCAGCTGGGAGAGGGTGAACTCCAGTCGCGCCTGGCCGACCTCGTCGCCCGGGCCGACGACACTGCTGACGATGCCGGCGAGCCAGGTGCCGAACAACGTCAGCACCAGCCACACGGAGATCGCGACGAGGGCCGCGGTGGCGGCGCGGCGCAACAGCACTGAGCACAGCACCGCGAAGGCCAGCCACACACCGATGTAGGCCAGCGTGATCACCAGGTAGGAGAGCAGCCGGATGACGTCACCGGCGGCCGGCGTGATGCCGAGCCGCAGAATGCCCACGCCAGAGGTCACTGCGACGAGGGTGACCAGCGTCAGGCCGATGGTCACCAACCCGGCCACGAACTTGCCGTTGACCACATCGTCGCGGTGGATCGGCTGGGAGATCAGCCGTGGCAGGGTGCCGTCCGCCCGCTCCTGGTTCACCGCGTCGAACCCGAACGCGATCCCGAGCAGCGGACCGAGGAACGCGATCAGTGCCACGAACGCGGGGATCGTCTGCCCCTCCGGCGCGAACGTGAACAGCAGGAGGAACGGGCTCGGCGCCTCGCTCGCCTGGGTGGCGGCGTCGCGCAGCGAACCGGCGGCGGTGACCACCGCGCCCACGCAGGCCAACCCGATGATGACCAGCAGGACCACAAAGCGGATGGAGCCGATGTTGTCGCCGAACTCCTTGGCGGCGACGACCCGCCAGCCCGCCCGCGGGCCGCCGGAGCGACCGGCCAGCCCGCCGAGCGCGAACCGCGTCCGCGGGACGAGCCGCTCCACTCCGGGCACACGCCGCGCGAGCCGTCCTGCCCGCTCGCGGAGACCGGCGGCGTGGTCGTCCTGCCGGGGTTCAGTGTTCGGTGCCGCCATCGTCCTCCTCCCGGAAGTAGCGCCGGTAGATCGCCCCGAGCTCCTCGGTGCGCTGCTGCAGGTGGACGACGGTGAAGTTCGCCGCCCAGAGCCGGGACGTCAGCTCACGCCGGATGTCGCGCTGGACGCCCACGAGCCACCGGTCGCCCTCGCGGTCGACCTGCACCACGTCGGGGATACCTTCGAGGACGGGCCGCAGGTCCGCGTCGTCCTCGGCCACCTCGAGCTCGACGGCCATCCGTCCGCCGTGCTCGGCGGCCAGGTCGTCGACCGACCCGGACGCCACCATCCTGCCGCGGAAGAAGATCCCGATCCGGTGGCAGATGGCCTGCACCTGCGCGAGCAGATGGGACGACAGCAGGATGGCGACGCCGCGCTCGGTGGCGAGCCGGGTGACGAGGTCGAGCACGTGGTCGGCGCCACGCGGGTCCAGCCCGACCGTGGGCTCGTCCAGGATGAGCACGTCCGGGTTCTTGACCAGCGCGTCGGCGATGCCGAGGCGCTGCTTCATGCCGCGCGAGTAGACCCGGACCGGCTCGTCCGCGCGCTCCTCGAGACCCACCTCCTTCAGCAGGGTGGCGACACGCTGTTCGCCCGCGGTGGTGTCCAGGCCGTTGAGCGCGGCCGTGTAGTGCAGGTTCTCACGGCCGGTCAGGTGGTTGTAGAAGCCCACGGCGTCCGGTACGTAGCCCACCCTGCGCTTCACGTCGAGCGCGCTGCGCGTCGGGTCGAGGCCGACCACACGGACTCGTCCGCCGGTCGGCTCGCTGAGGCCCAGCAGCATCAGGATGGTCGTGGTCTTGCCCGCGCCGTTGGGCCCCAGCAGGCCGAACACCTCTCCGGGCGGCACCGCGAGGTCGAGCTTGTCCACCGCGACGGTGTCCCCGTACCGCTTGGTCAGCGCGTGGGTCCAGATCGCGGGTGCGGGCTCGCTCATCGCCGGCCGTACCTCCGGTAGACGCCGACGAGGGCGGCCAGGGCGGCGACGATCACGAGGACGGCGACCAGGCCCCACCAGCCGGAGGTCTCGACCGTGTAGCGAATGTCGACCGACTCCTCGACCCCGCCGCCGGAGGCGTTCATGGTGACGATGTAGTCGCCCGCGACGGCGTTGCCCGCCGGTGTGATGCGCGCGGTCACCTGCGCGGTCTGACCCGGTCCGACATCGACCGTGGACGGCTGGAACTCGACGTCCCAGTTGGCCGGGGGGCTCGCCGACAGCTCGACGCCCTGCAGCGGCGCGTTGCCGTCGTTGGTGATGGCCAACTGGACGGTGCCGGTGCCGCCGGCGCCGCCCGAGGCGTTGAGCCGCTCGTCGGGGGTGCTCAGGCTCATCGACGTGGACTCGGTGATCTCCACGCCGAGCGTGCTGGACAGCGTCTGCCCCTCACCCTCGGCCTGGACGCCGATCTCGTACTGGCCGGCGGCGATGTCGTCCGGCGGGTCGGCCTCCACGTTGATCGTGGACGACCCTCCCGCGTCGATGGTCACGGTCGCGGCCTGCTGCTCGGTGGACGGGCGCGCCTGGACGTTCCAGCCCTCCGGGCCGGTGGCGGTCAGCGAGAAGGTCGCCTCCTGCCCGCTGCGGTTGGCCAGGTCGAGGTCGAACGCGAAGGTGTCCGTGGCGCTGCCCTGCAGCGAGGGGAACTCGGTGGTGAGCTCGAAGGCCTCAGCGGCCTGCTCGACGATGTTGAGCGTGAGCGGCAGCGTGTCGTTGCCGCTGCCGGCCGACGCCTGGACGTTGATCTGGTGGCTGCCCTCGGCGGCGTCCGCGGGGACGTTGACGTCGAGCTGCACTTGGCCGGGCTCGTCGGGGCTGGTCTGCACGGCGGACACCTCGCGCCCGCCGCCGCGGAGAACGGTGCCCCACCCGTCGGGCGCCTGGCTTACGCCGAGCTCCACCACCTCCGACTCGTCGGACGTGATCTCCAGGTCGAACGTCGCGGTCTCACCGGGCTCGACGGCGACCTCAGGGTACGGCGTGACGATCTCGGCCGCCGAGGCCGGCGCGGCGGTCGCGAGCGGGATCACCAGGAGCCCGCCCGCGGTTGCTGCAAGGAGCTTGGTAGAGGAGATTCCTCTCATCGTCGTACTCCGGGGATAGCTCA
>JBMCTR010000305.1:0-3308 GCA_048622955.1 Actinomycetota bacterium | reverse complement strand
GCGAGACACTGGGACGCATGGCCGCTCGTTCTCGTCCCCGGGTCAAGCGGGTCTACGAGGACCCCGGCCCGGACGACGGCCACCGGGTGCTGGTGGACCGGATGTGGCCGCGCGGGCTGCGCAAGGACGCCGCCGCCGTCGATACCTGGCTGCGGGACGTGGCGCCGTCCCACGAACTGCGCCGCTGGTACGGCCACGACCCGGAGCGCTACGGCGAGTTCGCCGAGCGCTACCGCGCCGAGCTGGCCGACGCGGACCGCTCGGCCGCGCTGGAGCGGCTGCGGGAGCTGGCCTCCGCGGGCCCCGTCACCCTGCTGACATCGGTGCGCGACACCCGGTACGCGCACACCGCCCTGCTGGTCGACGTCCTCGCCGAGGGCTAGGAGGGCCTGCCGCTGGTACTGTAGCGCCGTGGGTTGCGCGAGCATGAAGCTGCGCACCGCCTGACCGGCGGTGCAGCGCTTCTAGCCATCTTTCGCACACCGCCGGTTCACCGGGTCCTCGCCGAGCGCTCAAGGGACTCCGCCGGCCGGTTTGGTTCGCCGTTTTCCGTGGCCGTCCTCCCTCCGCTCGGCTTCCGCCGACCAGGGAGACCGACCGTGCCGCCCCGAACCCGTCACACCACTCATCCCAGCACTCGTCACAGCACCCGTCACAGCACCCGTCGCACACTGGGCCAGCATTTCCTCCGCGACCGGCGCGTGGCCGCGGACGTGTGCGGGCTGCTCCGCGGCTCCGCGGCGCCCGTCGTGGACCTCGGAGCGGGTGACGGCGTGCTCACCGCGGAGCTCGTCCGCACCGGCCGCACCGTGACCGCCGTGGAGATCGACCCGCGGCTCGTCCGCGTCCTACGGCAGCGGTTCGGCCCGGCGGTCCGTGTGGTGCGGGCCGACATGCTCCGGTTCAGCTACCCGGCGGCGCCGTACGAGGTGATGTCCAACGTCCCGTACGGCATCACCACGGCGTTCCTCCGGTCGCTGTTCCGCCAGGACGGGTGGAGCCGCGCGGCCCTCGTCACGCAGTGGGAGGTCGCGCGCAAGCGGTCGGGCGCGACGATGCTCACCGCGGCGTGGTGGCCGTGGTACGAGGTCGAGGTCGTGCGGCGGATCCCGGCTCGCGCGTTCCGTCCCGTCCCGCGGGTGGACGGCGGACTGCTGCTGCTGAGCCGGCGGCTCGAACCGCTGCTGGGCCCTACCCACCGGCACGACTACCAGCGCCTGGTGGAGGCGGTGTTCACCGGCAGGGGCGCCGGCCTGCTCGGGATCCTTCGCCCGTACGTCCCACGGAACTCGCTGCGCGGCTGGGCGCGACGGCACGCGGTCGACCTCTCCGGCCTGCCCAGAGATCTGACACCTGACCAGTGGGTGTCCCTCTTCGGTCTCGTCTCCTCTCGCCGTCGACCGTGATACCGAGGCCGCACCTCAATACTCGATCCGCCGCCTGACACTGTTTTACTAGCCAGTAGGCGCGGCTTGAGTATCAAGGTGCGGTTTCGGTATCGGGGTCACGACGCTCAGCGGGTGTCGCGGCGCAGCGGGTGGTCGCCGGGGACCTCGACGAGGACGATGGGCACGCCGTCGGGGTCGGCGAGCCACATCTCGACCAGGCCCCACGGCTCGCGTCGCGGCTCGCGGGTGATCGTCACACCTGCGGCGGCGAGGCGGGCGTGCTCGGCGTGGACGTCACGTACCTGGAGCCAGATCTGCACCGGTCCGGTCGCCCCGGCGTGGGACGAGCCGGAGACCTCCAGAAACCCCTGCCCGAGGAAGAACACGAGCCCGGGGTTCTCCGGAGGCCCGAACTCGCGGTAGACCGCGAGCCCCAGGGTCTCCCGGTAGAACCGGCGGCTGCGTTCCGGGTCGGACGGCCGCAGCAGGACGCGGCTGCTGAGGACCTCCACGTCACGCGCGGCCGGTCGTCTCCGCCCAGCGCGCGAACGGCCGTTCCGCGCCCGGGATCGGTACGTGCCGCGCATAGTCGCCGGCGACCCGGTACAGCGGTTCCCGCATCGCCTTGAGCAGCGGCCGCGGCGGCGACCCGAAGTCGGGCACGGCGTCCTTGGGGGCGGCGTAGACGACGCGGGCGATGCTGGCCGCGGCACACGTGGCGAGGCACATCGGGCAGGGCTCGCAGCTCGAGATGACCGCCGCCTCCGGCAGATACCGGGTGCCGAGCCGGCGGCACGCGTCCCTGACGGCCGCGATCTCCGCGTGAGAGGTCGGGTCGCTGTCGCGCCGCGTGGTGTTGACGCCGGTGCCGAGAACCTCGCCGTCGCGGACGACGACCGCGCCGAAGGGCTCCTCGCCGTCCTCGACGTTGTCCAGGGCGAGCTGCACGGCCTGCTCGAGGTACTGGGTGTTCACCGGCTCCGTCTGATCGTTCACGGTCGTCATGAGGTCGACCGTATCCGGTTATCGTTGTGCGGTGAGCGGTGACGGGGAGCGGGACGGCGTGCCGCTGACCAATCTCGACCAGCCGCTGTTCGACGGGGCGGACGCCACGAAGCGGGATCTCGTGGACTACCTGGACGCCGTTGCCGACCGCATCATCCCGGAGCTTCGGGACCGGCCGCTGTCGGTGGTCCGCGTGCTGCGGGGCCAGCGGCCGTTCATGCAGAAGAACGTCCCCAGGTACGCGCCGTCGTGGGTACGGACGGTGCGGGTGTGGGCGGAGTCCTCCCAGCGCGAGGTGTCCTACGCGCTGTGCAACGACCGCCGTACGTTGCTGTGGTTCGCGAACCAGCGCGCGGTGGAGTACCACCCGGGCCTTGGGCTGGCCGACCGCCCCGAGGAGCCCACCCACCTCGTGCTGGACATCGACCCGCCCGCGGGCGACTCGTTCGCCCTCGCCGTCCGGGCCGCTTTCCTGGTGCGGCAGGCGCTGGCCGACGAGGGCCTGGTCGGGGCGGTCAAGACCAGCGGCGCGAAGGGCGTGCACGTGTTCGTCCCGCTCGAGCCGTCCCCCGTCTGGGACGTGGCCGCCGCGACCCGGGCGCTCGCCGCCCGTGCCGAGCGGCTCGACCCGGCGCTGGCGACGACGGCGTTCATCCGGGAGGACCGGGAGGACAAGGTCTTCCTCGACTCGACCCGGGCGGGCGGCGCGACGGTGGTGGCCGCGTACAGCCCGCGGGTCCGGCCGGGAGTGCCCGTGTCGTACCCGGTGGCGTGGGAAGAGCTGGACCGGGTGGCGCCGGGCGACTTCACCATCCGGTCGGCACCGCCGCTGATCGCCGCCGCTGAACCGTGGGCCGGCGAGATGCCCGCCCCGCAGCGGTTGAGCGACGAGCTGATCGCGGAGGGCCACGAGAT
>JBMCTR010000304.1:0-3317 GCA_048622955.1 Actinomycetota bacterium | reverse complement strand
GTGCGGATGCGCGGCGTCTGCGAAGATCTCCGCTCCCGCGGTGTGCGCCGGCTGATGGTCGAGGGCGGGCAGAGCGTCCTCACGCAGTTCCTCACCGCCGGGCTCGCCGACGAGCTCCGGCTCGTCGTCGCGCCCTTCTTCGTCGGCGACGCCCAGGCGCCCCGCCTGGTCGGCAACGGCCGGTTCCCCTGGGACCCGAGTCACCAGGCGACCCTGGCCGGGGTGCGGCAGCTCGGTGAGGTAGCGGTCCTCACCTACGCCCTGTCGGCCCGCTTCCGCTCGGCCTGACCGGCAGCGGTCCGCGTGCCGGCGCGCTGTACGCGTCGAGGAACCGGCCCCGGAAGGCATCCATCCGCCACACGGGGGCGTCGGGCCCCGGCCGCAGCCCGTCCTGCCAGCCCCACCCCGCGATGCGACCGATCACCGAGGGGTCGCGGGCGATGACCGAGACCGGCACGTCGTGGCTCACGCCCTGCCCGGTGACGAAGGTGTTCGGCTGGTGGTCCCCCAGGACGACCAGCACGAGATCGTCGTCGCCGTGCCGCAGGACGAAGCCGACCAGCGAACGGAGCGAGTAGACCACCGACGTCGTGTACGCCGAGCGAAGCCGGTCGCGGTCGCTCCATACCTGGGCCCGGGGCTCCCCGTCGCCGGGCATGCCGTCGTAGATCTCGCCGTTTCCGAGCTCGTCCCACGGGACCATGCGCGGCAGCGGCGTCCAGGGCGTGTGGCTGGAGACCAGGTCCACCTCGGCCATCACCGGCCGGCGCCGGTCGGGCGCGAGCTCGAGCCGGTGCAGCGCCTCGAGCGTGTACTGGTCCGGGACCTTGGCGTAGCCGAACCGCGGCCCGGTGTATCCGAGGTCGCCGCCCCCGTACAAGGTGTCGAAGCGGTAGAGGCCCTTTCCGTCGGGCCACGGGCGCTCGCTGGAGGGGATCATCATGACCGTGCGCCAGCCCGCCCGGCCGAAGAGGCTGGTCAAGGTGGAGTGCCGGCTCGCCATGAGGCGGTCGTAGCGCCGTTCGCTGTCGATCCAGAGCCCGGACTGCAGGGTCGAGTGCACGAGCCAACTGGTGCCGCCGATCGTGGGCGAGGTGAGGAAGGCGCTTCGGGCGTGAAATCCCGCCTGCCGCAGCCGGCGGGTGCTCTGGTCGAGCACCGAGGTCACCGGGCTCGACGACGGCCCCTCGAGGGTGAACCTGCCGTAGCTCTCCACGAAGACCACGAGGACGTCCTTGCCGCGCAGCCCGGACAGCATCGTCCCGGCGGGAGCGGCGTCGTGGGGGTCCGCGGCCAGTTCACGGTCGAAGCGCCTCTCGTCCTGGATTCCCTCGGTGATCCGGTGCGTCTGGTCCACGGCGAGACGGGCGTCGCCGGCGGAGGCGATCGGACCACCGCCGGCGCTCACTCCGGATACGGCGAGCCCTGCCCATACCGTGGCCAGGGCGGCCACGGTGGCAGCGGCCGCCGTGCGGTGCGCGCCTGCCACGTCGGCTACCCGGAGCGCCGCAAGCGGCAGCACGACGAGGATGCCGACGACGGCCAGCCCTCCAGCGGCCAGTGCGCCCACGGCGCCGGCAGTGCCGGCCGAGTCGAACAGCAGGCTCACGGCCGATCCCGCGTACCCCGTGTCGGTTGCGGCGTCGAACGGGCGGCCGAGGGCCAGCCGAAAGCCAAGCTCGAGGACCTTGAGCAGGCACATGAGGGCCAGCGCCGCCCCCGCGAGCGTCGCCGCCGGCCGGCGGGCGCGGGCCGGCAGGACAAGCAGCACTCCGGCGAGCACCAAGCCCTCGAGCGGCAGCCGCAGGAGGGCGGCGGGCTGCAGGTCGCCGGGTTGGTACGGCACGACCAGCGCGCCCCACAGCACCAGCACGGCCACAATGGACCAGCCCGTCCGGAGGCGTGCGTGCCTCATGGGTCCTTCGTACCTCCGCAGGTGTCGCGACACGGATACCTACGAGTGTGGTGCCGCGAGGGTTCACCATCTCGCTGCGGGCTCACCGCCGGCGGCGGCTCACCGCGGCAGCGCCAGCAGGTCCTGGTGGTGCACGGTGACGCCGAGCCTGCCCGCCGCCGCCTCGGCCAGGCGACGGCCGGCGTACGCGGATGCCTCCGCCTCCAGTTCCGGTCGCTGCTCGCAAGCCGCCGCCAGCCAGCCGCGGAACCACGCCGCCGCGAGGGCGGCCTGCCCGGGACCGAGTCGCCAGGGGCTCGCGCGGACCAGGACGCCGAAGCCCCGTCGGGCGAAACCGTCCACCGCGGCGGGGACGGCCTGCGGGCCGAGCAGCCTTCCGGCGCCGCTGGTCCGCTGCTGGTGGGCGTTGAAGGCCTCGGTGACGCGGCGGTCGAACGGATCGGCCGGCGTGAGCTCCACGCGACCGGTGACGGTGAGGGTAACCAGCACGGGGGAGGCGGCTCCTGCGCAGGTTGCGACGAAGCGCTCGAGGTCCTCCGCCGTCATCGTGTCCAGCAGCGCCGAGGCGGTGATGAGGGCTGCGCCCGTGAGCTCGCGCGGCTCCAGCCGGGTGATGTCGCGCCGGCGGGTCTCGACGGTGACGGGAGCACCATCGGCGGCGCTGCCCGGCGGGTCTGCCGCCGCCACCGCCAGCAACTCGGCGTCCCGGTCGTGCAGCACCCAGTGCTGGCGCCCTGCGAGCTGCACCGCGAGCCAGCGGCCCATCGACCCGGTACCGCACCCCAGGTCGTGGATGACCACCTCGCCGGCCACGGGAAGCAACGACCGGATCTCCTCGACAAGCTCGGGGCTGCGCGCCGCGGCGTCCGCCGGCTCTCGCAACGCCAGCCAGGATGCGCTGGCGCGCGCCGGTCCGGTAGTCGCAGGCATCGGCCTCCCTCTCGTTGAACCGGACGCTAGCAATGGCCGTAGACGCTCCTGTACCGGTAAGCACGGGAGGCATGGTGCTCGGCGTTCGAAGCGGGATGGCAGCCGGCGCGACCGCTCAGGTGGCGCTGCTCGCTGCGCTCGCGACCACCGTCGGCCTGGGTGGTGCCGCCTGGGGCGTCGGGCTGACGTGCGGTGCCGTCGCAGGCGCCGGCGTGGCTCGCAGCGTCGCCAGGTACGCACACGCGCTGGGGCCGGCCGATCTCGTGACGCTCACCCGGGCGATGCTCACCTGCGGCGCGGCGGCGCTGGTCGCGGACGGGTTCGTCCGGCAACCGGCCGTCGGGCCGTTGCTTGGTCTCGCGGTCGCCGCGCTCGTGCTCGACGCGGTCGACGGCGTGGTCGCGAGGGGGACGCGCACGGCGTCCGCGTTCGGCGCGCGGTTCGACGGCGAGGTCGACGCGTTCCTCATCCT
>JBMCTR010000303.1:0-3347 GCA_048622955.1 Actinomycetota bacterium | reverse complement strand
CGGCAGGCGCATGCGCCTGCCGCGGCGCCGGCCAACCCCCTTCACGTGATCAATGCGCGCCACGGCGCAGCCGGCTACTCGTCGTCCAGCGCCTCGTTCAGCTCCGCGCGGAGGGCGTCGTTCTCGGCCTCCAACTCGAGGACGAGGCTCACGCCCGCCAGATTCAGCCCCGCAGCGGTGAGCTCGGCGATCCGCCGGATGCGGTGGATGTCGTCCTCGCTGTACCGGCGGGTGCCACCGTCGGTGCGGTCGGGTGTGAGCAGGCCCTTGTCCTCGTACATCCGAAGCGTCTGCGGGCCGATGCCGGTGAGCTCCGACGCGACCGAGATGGAGTACACGCCGCGGTCCGGCGACGGCACGGGCCAGGGGCTCACCATGGCTCGACCCCCCAGAGTCGACCGTCGGCCGGCGGTGAGCGCCACCGGCCGCCGTCCGGAGTCCAGATGACCGGGCCCGGCCGGATCGTCGTCCCGGACGGCCGCGCTGTGCGCCGCCGGCCCGTCGTGCCCACGGCTGCCCCGTCCGTGCTCGCGGACGCGGCCACTCGGCGCCTCTCCCGCTGGCGTCGGTTTCGCCGCGCCTCGTCGTAGGCGGCACGGCTGTCCGGATCAGTCAGCACGTCGCGGGCGGCGGCGAGCTCTTCGAACTCCGCCTCGGCCCCGGGGTCTGCCGTGTTGACGTCCGGATGGGTCGAGCGCGCGAGGCGTCGGTACGCCCGGATGATCTCGTCCTGCGTGGCGGAGGCGGACACTCCCAAGATGGCGTAGAGGTCTCGCGCCGCCAAGTCCTCTGGTGTACCGCGGATCACTACACCTCCCAGGAACAAATCTATGAGTTGACATACAGATTCTAGCGTGCTACACAAGGAAGTAACTTCTTCAGGAGCGTATAACGAAGCTCGAGGGAGGTGAAGGAGCAATGCTGATGCGTACCGATCCGTTCCGCGAACTGGACCGTCTCAGCCAGCAGTTCTTCGGCGCACCGAGCCGCAACACGCTGGTCATGCCGATGGACGCGTACCGCAAGGACGACCGCTTCTACGTGAAGTTCGACCTGCCAGGCATCGACCCGGACAGCCTCGACGTCACGGTCGAGCAGAACGTCCTGACGATCGAGGCCCGGCGGCCGACGCAGGAGGACGTGGAGTGGACCGTCGCCGAACGGCCCACGGGCTCGTTCACGCGGCAGGTGTTCCTCGGCGAGACGCTCGCCGTGGACAAGCTGGAAGCGGACTACAGCGACGGGGTCCTGACCATCGAGATTCCCGTTCTCGAGGAGGCCAAGCCGCGCCGCGTGGAGATCTCCCACTCCAGCGAGCGCAAGCAGATCGCCGGATAGGCGTGCCAGCCGACCCGTTCGATCACGTTCGGCAGGCCCGCCCCCACGCCACCAGGCCCGCAAGCCTGGTGGCGTGAGGCGGACCCTGCCGAACGTGATCGAACCGCAGTCCGGGGCTATCGTCGGAAGGGTGACGACACCGCTTCCGGGGATCACCGTCCGACGGCCGGACGACGCCCCCCACGTCGCCGAACTGGTCCTCGACCGTCCGGAGGCGCTGAATGCCGTCTCCACCGAGCAGGCACGCTCGATCACCGCCGCCGCCGAGCAACTGGCCGGCGACGCCACCGTCCGGGCGGTCGTGCTGTCGTCGTCCAATGAGAAGGCCTTCTGCGTCGGCGCCGACCTCAAAGAGCGCAACGCGATGACCGACGACGAGTTCGCGCGCCATCGCCCGATCAGCCGGGCCGCGTACAACGCCGTCCTCCACCTCCCCGTCCCCACGGTCGCCGCCGTGCACGGCTACGCGCTGGGCGGCGGCTGCGAGCTCGCGCTGTCCTGCGACCTCGTCGTGGCCGACGAGAGCGCGGTCTTCGGGCTGCCCGAGGTCTCGGTCGGCGTCATCCCGGGCGGCGGCGGCACCCAGTTGCTCGCGCGCCGGATCGGGTGGGGGCGCGCCGCGGACCTGATCTTCACCGCGCGCCGGGTGGACGCCGCGGAGGCGTACCGGCTCGGGCTCGCCGACCGTCTCGTCCCCGCCGGCACCGACGGCAAGGCCGCCCGCGAGCTCGCCGGTCAGATCGCCGCCAACTCGCCGGTCGGCCTGCGGAACGCCAAGCGGGCGATGCGCCGCGGCCTGGACGCCGACCTGGAGACCGGCCTGGAGGTCGAGGACGCCGGCTGGCGCGCGACCGCCTTCAGCGGGGATAGGCGCGAGGGGGTCGCGGCGTTCAACGAGAAGCGGAGTCCCGACTGGCCAGGGGAGTGAGGTGACGACATGACCGACCTGCCCGACCAGGTAAGCCTGCGAGAGGTCGGTCCGCGGGACGGGCTGCAGAACGAGGACCCCGTCCCCACCGACGGCAAGGTGGCGCTGATCGACGCGCTGTCGAAGACGGGGCTGCGCCGCATCGAGGCGGTGTCGTTCGTCCATCCCAAGGCGATCCCGCAGATGGCCGACGCGGACGAGGTGTGGGAGCGTATCGACCGCAACCCCGACGTCCGGTACTCGGCGCTCGTCCCCAACATCCGCGGGGCGCAGCGGGCCCTCGCCGCCGGGTTCACCGAGCTCGAGGTCGTCATCTCCGCCTCCGACACCCACAACCGGCGCAACATCAACCGGTCGACCGACGAGTCGCTCGCCGACACCGCGGAGCTCGCCGACCTCGTCCATGGCAGCGGCGGCACCCTGCAGGTGGTCGTGTCGACCTCCTGGGGATGCCCATACGAGGGTGACGTCCCGGTCACGAGGGTGGTTAACGTGGTCAATCGTGCCGTCGCCGCAGGCGCGGACAGCCTCGCGCTCGGCGACACGACGGGCATGGCCACGCCGGCTCGGGTGACCCGGCTTGTCGATGCCGTCCGGGACGCGCACCCGGAGGTTCCGCTCGGCCTCCACTTCCACAACACCCGCGGCACCGGGCTGGCCAACGTGTACGCGGCGCTGCTGCTGGGCGCGACGGACTTCGACGCCTCGGTGGGCGGTCTCGGCGGCTGCCCGTACGCCCCGGGCGCCTCCGGCAACATCGCCACCGAGGAGGTCGTCCACATGCTCGAGGACATGGGCATCGCGACCGGCGTCGACCTCGAGGCGCTGATCGAGGTCGCCGCCCAGGCCGAGCGGCTGGTCGGGCACGAGCTGCCGTCCCAGGTGCTGCGGGCGGGCCCGCGCACCCGCCTCACCGCGGCCTGACGGGCCCGCGCCTCGGCGACGTGCGGCTACAGCAGGTCCCCGCCGCCGTACGCCTGGGGAAGTGTCGTCGCACGCCGCGGCCCCGGGGCCCGGAAGACCCACTTGCGGTACGACCAGAACCGGAACAGCGTCCCGAGGCCGAGCCCGACGACGTTCG
>JBMCTR010000302.1:0-3354 GCA_048622955.1 Actinomycetota bacterium | reverse complement strand
ACGCCTGCACCATGCCCACGACGGCGTGCTTGCTCGCCACATAGACCGGGTCCCCGGGCCACGCCGCCACGCCTGCCAGCGAGGCGGTCGCGACGATCGCGCCGCCCCCGGCTCGCCGCAGTGCCGGGACGGCGGCCCGGATCCCGAGAAAGACGCCGTCGACGTTGACGCCGAACACCCTCCGGTAGGCGTCGACCGGCACCTCGTGAACGGGTACCCGACCGGCTGAGGTCCCGGCATTGAGGAACACCGCCCGAACGGGGCCGAGTGACTCAGCGGCGGCGACGGCGGAAGCGACCGACTCCTCGTCCCGTACGTCGGCGGCGACAAAGCGCCCTCCGACCCGTGCGGCCGCGGCGGGGCCGTGCTCGGTGTCGAGATCAGCGAGCACGACGGCGTTGCCTCGCTGCGCGAGCATCAAGCCGAGCGACTGTCCGATGCCGCCCGCGCCGCCCGTCACCAGTGCGCTGGCCGTCCCGGAGTCGGCCACGTCGATCACCTCACCGCGGTCGAGTCGATCGGCACGACTGTACGTGCCGCGGGCATGATGGCGCCATGACGCATACCCGGTGGACGACCGACCTACCGAGGGTAGTGTGATCACGGCCACACGATGGCCGTTGTCACAGCCGAGTCGGACGGGAGGGAGCCATGAACGGTGGCGGTCAAGGGTTCGAGACCCGCGCGGTGCATGGCGGAGTGCGGCGACAGGGCCCGGAAGGCTCGGTGGTCTTTCCCATCTTTCAGGGGACGGTGTTCGAGTCCGAGCCGGGGGAGAGCTACGCCGACATCAAGTACATCCGGCTGAGCACCACACCGTCGCAGGAACATTTGCATGATCGGCTCGCCGCACTCGAAGGCGGCGAGGCGGCGCTCGCCACGTCGTCCGGCATGGCCGCGATCAGCAGTTCGTTGCTCAGCGTCCTCGGAGCCGGCGACCACCTGCTCGCCAGCAGCGTCCTGTACGGCGGGACGCACAGCCTGCTGACCGAGGACGCGGAGCGGCTGGGGTGGACGTACACGTTCATCGACCCGCACCGGCCCGAGACGTGGGAGTCCGCGGTGACGGACAGGACCACCGCCGTCCTCGTCGAGACGATGACGAACCCGCTCGTCCGCGTCGGCATGCTGCCCGAGATCGCGGCCTTCGCCCGCGAGCGCGGGCTGGTCAGCATCATCGACAACACGTTCGCCACGCCGGTGAACTTCCGCCCCCTCGAGCACGGCTTCGACCTGTGCGTCCACAGCGCGACGAAGTACCTTGGCGGGCACTCGGACGTCGTGGCCGGCGCGGTGATCGGGCGCGCCGACCTGGTGCGGCGGGTGCGCGGTGTGCTGAACCACTTCGGCGGTGCGCTCGACCCGCATGCGGGTTTCCTGCTGGCACGCGGCCTGAAGACGCTCGCACTGCGGGTGCGTGCGCAGAACGACAATGCGCTGGCGCTTGCCAGGTTCCTTTCCGAGCACCCGAAGGTGAGCACGGTCAACTACCCGGGTCTCTCCTCCCACCCCGATCACGGGCGTGCTCGGAAGTTGCTCGCCGGGTTCGGCGGGATGCTCAGCTTCCGGCCGGCCGGCGGCGCGAGCGCCGCGGAGGCGATGCTCAAGGCGCTGCGGATCCCGTACGTCGCGCCGAGCCTGGGCGGGGTCGAGACGCTGGTCACCCGGCCTGCCACGACGTCGCATGCGGGCCTGAGCCGGGATGCTCGGGAGCGGATCGGGGTCACCGACGACCTGGTCCGCGTGAGCTGCGGGATCGAGAGCGTCGACGACCTGGTGGCCGACTTCGAGCAGGCGCTGGCGCAGGCGTAGCCCGAACGGCGCGGCTAGGAGCCGTCGTAGGACAGCCGGGGTTGCGCCTCCAGCCCGGCCAGGCCGTTCCAGGCAAGGTTGACCAGGTGCTTGGCGACCTCCGACTTCTCGGGGGTGCGAACGTCCAGCCACCATTGGCCGGTCAGGGCGACCATGCCGACCAGCATTCGGGCGTACATCGGAGCGTGCTGAGCGTCGAGCCCGCGCGCGGAGAACTCCGCGGCAAGGATGTGCTCCACCTGGCCGGCCGCATCGGAGATCAGGCTGGCGAACCCGCCCGTGGACTGGGCAACCGGCGAGTCGCGGACGAGGATCCGGAAGCCGTCGGTGGACTCCTCGATGTAGTCGAGCAGCGCGAACGCCGCCCGTTCCAGCACCACCCGCGGGTGCGCGGGCGCCGTCAGCGCGGACGTCACGGCGCCGAGCAGGTGCTCCATCTCGCGGTCGACCACCACCGCGTAGAGCCCTTCCTTGCTGCGGAAGTGCTCGTAGACCACCGGCTTGGACACCGCCGCACGGTTGGCGATCTCTTCGATCGAGGTGCCGTCGAAGCCGCGCTCCGCGAATAGTGCGCGGCCGATGTCGAGAAGTTGTTCCCGGCGTTGCTCGCCCGTCATCCGGACCCGGCTCGGCGTCGTGCGCGGTGGGTCCGTCACCGTATCGAACACCGGCCCATTATGCCCCGGTTCAGGACGCGATCAGCGTCTGCTCGCCGCCGTAGTCGTCCACGCGCTTGGCCCGGACGCGGTCGGTGCTCGGCCACCGGACGTCCCGCGCCCAGCCGAGCTTCTCGAGCGCCCAGATGACGCGGGCGCTGGAGTCGATCTGGCCCTTCAGGACGCCGTGCCGGGCGCAGGTCGGGTCGGCGTGGTGCAGGTTGTGCCACGACTCGCCCATCGACAGGAACGCCAGCCACCACACGTTCCCGGACTTGTCGCGGCTGTTGAACGGCCGTTCGCCGACCGCGTGGCAGATCGAGTTGATCGACCAGGTGACGTGGTGCAGCAGGCTGACGCGGACGAGCGTGCCCCAGAAGAACGCGGTGAGCGCACCCTGCCACGACCAGGACAGCAGGCCCCCGAGGAGGGCGGGCAGCAGTAGTGAGATGACGACCAGGGCGGGGAATGCCCGGCTGATGCGCCGGATGTCCGGGTCCTTCAGCAGGTCCGGCGCGAACTTGCGCTGGTTGGTCTGCTCGACGTCGAACATCCACCCCATGTGGGCGTAGAGCATGCCCTTCACGAGGGCGGGGACGGTGTCGCCGTACCGCCACGGGGAGTGCGGGTCGCCGTCCTTGTCGGAGTATTTGTGGTGCTTGCGGTGGTCGGCGACCCAGCGGATGACCGGGCCCTCGATAGCCAGGCTCCCGGCGATCGCGAGCGCGATCTTGGTGCCGCGGTTTGCCTTGAACGACCGGTGCGTGAAGTGGCGGTGGAACCCGACCGTGATGCCGTGGCCGGACACCAGGTACATGACGGTTGCGATGGCGACCTCGCGCCAGCCGAGCCAGCCGCCCCACGCGATGGGGACGGCGACGAGCAG
>JBMCTR010000301.1:0-3360 GCA_048622955.1 Actinomycetota bacterium | reverse complement strand
GCGAGCAGCCGGTCGCCCTCGATGTCGAGGTTGGGCAGCAGCCGGTCGAGCCAGCGGGGCAGCCACCAGGTGCGCTCCCCGAAGATGGCCATGATCGCGGGCACGAGCGTCATGCGAACGACGAACGCGTCGACGAGGATGCCGAACGCCAGGGCGAAGCCGAACTGTTTGATCATGATGTCGTGGCTGAAGATGAACCCGGAGAACACCGAGATCATGATCACAGCGGCCGCGACGACGACGCGACTGGCCTGGTCGAAGCCGTTCACGACGCTGCGCACGCCGCGGTAGCCGTGGACGTGGGCGTCGCGCATCGACGACACCAGGAACACCTGGTAGTCCATCGCAAGCCCGTAGAGGATCCCGGTGACCATGATCGGCAGGAAGCTGACCAGCGGCCCGCCGGTGTCGACTCCGAAGACACCGCTCAGCCACCCCCAGGAGAACACCGCGGTCGTGGCGCCGAACGTAGCCAGGATGCTGAGCAGGAACGCCGCCGTGGCCTGGATCGGGACTACCACTGAGCGGAACACGAGGAGCAGGATCAGCATGGACAGCACCGCGATGATGGTGAGGTAGACCGGGGTGACGCCGGCGAGCTTCTCGGACAGGTCGATGTTGATCGCGGTCAGACCGGTGACGCCGAGGTTGACGGCATGCTGTTGGGCGATGCCGGACTCATCGGATCGCAGCGCCTCGACCAGGTCGGCGGTCGCTTCGTCGTCCGGGCCCGTGGTCGGGACCACGCTGAACACGACGAAGTCGCCGGCCTCGCTGGCACCGACGGGGGACACCGTCGCGATGCCCTCGTACTGCTGCAGGTCCCGGACGAGCCGGCCGATCGTCTGCGGAGGCACGCCCTCGGCCGGCCCGGCGGGCTCGGCGGTCACCAGCAGGGGGCCGTTGAAGCCCTCGCCGAAGCCCCCGGAGATCGCGTCGTAGCTCTGCCGGGCGGCCGTGTCCCGGTCCGCGGTCGCGCCGGTGGGAATCCCCAGGTCCATGCTCGCCGCCGGCACCGCGGCGACGCCCAGGATGGCCACGACGCCCCCGACGACGAGCCACCGGAATCGGATGACGCCCTTCACCCAGCGGTCGGCCACGCTGTGGGACTCGGCCTCGATTCGGGCACGGCGGCGCTCCCTGGCCCTGGCCGTGCAGATCCGTTCCCCCACCAGGCCGAGCAGTGCAGGGAGCAGGCTCAAGGCGATCAGCACGGCCAGCAGCACCGTGGCTCCTGCCACCAGCGCCATCGTAGTGAGCAGCGTGATCCCGATGACGATCAGCGCGATGAGCGCGACGATGACCGTCATACCGGCGAAGAACACCGCGCTCCCGGCGGTGCCCACTGCCCGGGCCGCTGCCTCGCGCGCGTCCAGGCCGCCGTCCAGGATCAGCCGGCGTTGCCGGTTGACCACGAACAGCGCGTAGTCGATGCCCACCGCGAGGCCGATCATGAGGCCGAGCACCGGCGTGATCGAGTTCATCTCGACCACGCCGGACAGCGCGTACGCGCCGCCCACGCCGATGCCCACGCCGACCAGTGCGGTGACCAGCGGCAGCCCGGCGGCGACCAGCGAGCCCAGTGCCAGGACCAGCACGACCGCCGCCACGGCGATGCCGACCACCTCCGCGGGGCCGACCGGTACCTCGAACGGCTGCAGGGTCTCGCTCGGCAGCGCGGTCAGGCCGGTGCCGCTCTCCGCGTCCTCGACGACGCCGAGGACCGTGTTCACCTGCGCGTCGGTCAGCGAGGTGTACGGCACCGTCAACTGGAACTGGAACAGCGCGACTTGACCGTCGGCCGACACCAGCACGCCGGGGACGGGTGCGCCGTCGACCACCAACGACTGGTACGGCGGCGTCTCCGCCCGGCTTGCCTCGGAGCCATCGCCCGGTGCCGGTGCCCCCGCATCGCCGGGCGCGGCGACTGCGGCAGGGTCGATGACCTGGTCCAGGGCGTACACGTCCTGAACCGTCGCCGCAATCGCAGTCAGCCGCTCAGGGGTGTCCAGCCGTTCTCCCTCGGGAGCCGTGAACACCACACTGGCCTGGCCCCCGGAGGCTTCCGGCACCTCCTCGCTCACCCGGTCCAGCACCCGCTGCGCCGGCGTGCCTTCGATCTTCAGCTCCGAGCTGACCGAGACTCCGTTGATGGCCAGAGCGGCCAGCACGCCGGCCAGCACGAGCGCCCAGCCGGTCAGGACCGGCCACGGCCTGCCGAACGCGGTTCGTCCCAGCCGGTACAGGAGCGTGGACATGGAGGACATGGACAGTCTTCTTCCCCTCGTCGATCTCGATGCGTCCTGCGAGCTCGGTCAGAACCCCGAGCGCAGGTAGCTGAAGGTCTGATCCAGGAACTCCGGGTAATCCACGGAGCCGGGGTGGGACGGGCCCTCTTGACCAGGGATGCGGACGTCCACGTCACCCTCCAGCGCCGCGGTCACCGCGCCATACACCGCCCCGAACAGCAGTGCGACATACGTCGCCGAGTACCGGTCACCGGCCACCCACCGCAGCGACGCCTGGGCGGCCTGCCGCATCCGGTTCTGCACGCTGAGCACGTGGGGCTCCAGCGACGGGTAGCGGTGCGCCAAGTCCACGACCTCCCGGAGCCTGGCGAACACGTCGGCGGTCAACTGGCGCTTGAGCACCGCCTGCACCGCGTCCAGCAGCGGCATGTCGGCGGGCATGTCCTCCAGCGCCGCGGCGGCCGCGTCCGCCTCGCGGTGGACCACCGACGCCACCGCCTCCTCCTTGCACGAGAAGTGGTTCGCGAACGTCCGCCTCGAGTACCCGGCGCGCTCCACCACGTCCTCGATCACGAAGCCATCCAGGCCGCGGCTCTTGGCCAACTCGAAGGCGGCATCCGCCAGGGCGTGCGCCGTGGCTTCGCGCTTCAGTTCCCGGAGGCCCCGCTGGGTCACGAGACGCGAGTCTTCCAGGTGGTTGCCCACTGAGCAAAATTGCGCGTTGAGCACCTACCCCGCCGATCATGCAATCCATGTTCGACACGCCGACGAACGCACCGCGAACGTCCGCCGGCGCTCGAGTGTGCCGGTCAGGATCGCGCGGGCTGGCAGTGCGGGCACCAGAAGGTGACCCGGCCTGCCGCCTCGCCGCTGGCGATCTGCGTTCCGCAACGCCGGCACCGCTCGCCTGCTCGGCCGTACACCCAGTGGCGCTGGCCGGGACGGCGGTCGCCGGTCGTGATGTGACCCGGACGCTCGCGGTTAGCCCACAGCACCGTGCGGGCCAACCGGACCAGCCGGTCCAAGTCCCCGGCCTCGCCGACCGGGGTAGACGGATGCACGCCGCGGAGGAAGAGCAACTCGGCCGCGTAGACGTTGCCGATGCCGGCGA
>JBMCTR010000300.1:0-3370 GCA_048622955.1 Actinomycetota bacterium | reverse complement strand
ATCGTGAGGCCGTCGCCGGTGTAGGTCACCGCGTACCGCGTGTAGGCGTCGGTGCGCGCGAGCACATCGCCGAGCTCGAGCGCGCGCCCGTCGTGGTCCGCGCCGAACATCGCCGGCAGGGAAACCGGGTGCGGTGCGGCCGGCGGTGTCGCGGTCACCTCCGCGGTCGGGGGAGCAGGCGGCCCGGTGGCGGCGGCGGAGCGCGCCGGCTCCGCGTGCTTCGCCGGCGGTGCCGGGTCGGCGGCCGTACAGCCGATGCCGCCGAGCACGGTGAGCGCCACGGCAAGGACGAGCAGGCGACGGATGGCCATCGGTCACATCATGCACCGCACCGGGCCGGCGGATAGCGTCATCCCGGTATGGATAACGCCGCCGGGGTCGCCGTCCGCGCACCAGCAAAGATCAATCTTGTGCTGGCCGTCGGGCCGGCGCGTCGTGACGGCTACCACGAGTTGGCGACGGTCTTCCACGCGGTGTCCCTGCATGACACGGTCGTGGCCCGCCCCGGGGACGAGATCGCCGTCACGGTCGCGGGCGCTCGGGCGGCGGGCGTGCCGACCGGCGAGGCGAACCTGGCCGCTCGTGCGGCGGCCGTGCTGCGGAAGGAGACCGGGGTCGTTGCCGGAGTCGCGCTCGAGGTCCGCAAGGACATTCCGGTGGCGGCGGGGCTGGCCGGCGGCAGCGCGGACGCGGCCGCGGCCCTCGTCGCGTGCGACGCGCTGTGGGGGACGGGGCTGGACGGGCGGCGGCTCGCGGGCCTGGCCGCGCGGGTCGGCAGCGACGTGCCGTTCGCCCTCGAGGGGGGTACGGCGCTCGGGACCGGTCGGGGCGAACTGCTGACGCCGGTCACCGTCGGCGGGACGTTCCACTGGGTGCTCGCCGTCACCGAGTCCGGGCTGTCGACGCCCGCCGTGTACGCCGAGTTGGACCGGTTTCGCGGCCGCCGTCCGGTGCGTCGTCCCAGCGTGGACCGTACGGTGCTGAGCGCGTTGAGCCGCGGTGATCCGGAGGCGCTCGCCGCCACGTTGCGCAACGACCTGCAGGAGGCGGCCTGCTCGATGCGCCCGGCGCTGCGGGAGACCCTGCACGCTGGGACTAGGGCGGGGGCGCTCGCCGGTGTCGTCTCGGGCTCTGGGCCGACCTGCGCCTTCCTGGCGCGCGACGAGGGGCACGGAGCGGAGATCGCCGCACGGCTCGCGGGCGCCGGCGTCTGCTCGGCGGTGCGGCAGGTGCGGGGACCGGTCCCCGGCGCCCGTGTGGTTTGAGGGAGCGGCGCGGCGAGATTTCGAGGCTTGACCTTGGAGCTGGGTCCAAGGTTTAGCGTGAAGTCATGGGCATCGCCAGCACTGTCGGGCGCGGGATGCGGGTCGCCGAGCTGGCAGCGGCGGTTGGCGTCACCCCGGACACCATCCGCTTCTATGAGCGAGAGCGGCTGTTGCCACCCCCTCGGCGCACGCCATCGGGATACCGGTCGTATGACACGGGCGCGGTAGAGCGGCTGCTGTTCATCCGGGGAGCGCAGCGCCTGGGGCTGCACCTGAGTGACATCCGTGACCTGCTCGCGGTGCGGGATACCGGCGGCTGCCCGTGCGAGCCGGCCGAGCAGCTGCTGCGTCGGCGGCTGGCCGAGCTCGACGCGGAGATGGCTCGGCTGACCGAGCTGCGCGGCGAGATGGTCGCGATGGTCGACGCCCTTCCGGACGGGCCTGATTGCCGGGATCCGAGTCCTGGGACGTGGTGCCCACCAGAGTTGGAGAGGAGGTGAGAGGCCGTGGCCGACGTCAGCCTGTCGTGCTGCTGCGAAGAGGGCTGGTGCCCGCCGGAGGACTGCTGCTGCGGTTGCTAGCCGACCCGGGCCGACCGTTGAGCGCGCCGACGATCGGCCCGCTGCTTACGCTTGAGGTCGTTACAGGCTCACTCCGCGCTCGGCGAGCCACGGCTGCGGGTTGATCGCGCCACCGCCGTGCGGGCGTATCTCGAGGTGCAGGTGTGCGCCGGTCGTGTTCCCGGTGGTGCCGACCGCGCCGATGACCTCGCCAGGGGAGACCGTGCCGGAACGCTTGAGGATGCGCGACATATGGCAGTACCACGCCTCCGTGCCGTCCCAGTGCCGGATGACGACCTTGTTGCCGTAGGCGCCGTCGTAGCCGGCCCAGATGATCTCGCCGGTGGACAGCGCCCGGATCTCGGCTCCGTACGAGGCCGAGAGGTCGAGGCCGGTGTGCGTGCCGGACCACCAGGCACCGGACCAGCCGAACCCGGCCGAGATGCGGTAGCTGGTCAGTGGGGCCACCCAGCGCTGGGCCTCGCGTTGCTTGCGGGCCTCCTGCTTGGCGGCTTGCCGCCGTTCCTGCTCGACTGTGGCCTCGTGGGCCGCCTCCATCCCCTTGGCGCTCTCCACCTGGAGGGACCGGCTCGCCGCCACCACCGTGTCGAGCCCACTGGCCTCGCGGTCGGACGCCTCGGGACGCTCCGGCGCGGCGAGCAGGTCGCCGGTCAGCGTCCCGCTGGCCGCCGACGGCATCGTCAACGTGCCCGAGGCGGCGGCGAGCACCGCGACAGAACCCACAACAGTGGGCACGGATACATTCCGCCGGCGACTGTGGCTATGTCGCCCCTTACCAGAGCGTTGCGACACCGTGCGTGCCTTCCGCTATTACTGCAGGGGAACCGGCGCCGACGATAACGGACGAATGGCATGACCGCCAACCCGGCACGCCGCATTTGCATCCGCAACTGCAGGTGCGTTTGGGCGGTCAGAGGCTGGTCCGACGCCGGAGTGCCCCCGGACCGGTCGGGTGCGTTCCGGCCGGGGCTACCGGTTACGCTGCGAATGAGGCGAACATGCCGAGACGTTCGGTGACGACGGCGTTCGGAGGCGGTCATGGCTGAGACGAGCCCGCTGCGAGTAGTCGTGGCCAAGCCCGGTCTGGACGGGCACGACCGCGGCGCGAAGGTCGTCGCGCGCGCCTTGCGCGACGCCGGCGTCGAGGTGGTGTACACCGGCCTGCACCAGACGCCGGAGCAGATCGTCGAGACCGCGCTCCAGGAGGACGCCGACGCGATCGGGCTGTCCATCCTCTCGGGGGCGCACATGACGCTGTTCCGCAAGGTCATCGACCTGCTCGCCGAGCGGGACGCATCGGACATCACGGTGTTCGGCGGCGGCATCATCCCGGAGGCCGACCTGCCGCTGCTCGAGGAGATGGGTGTCGCCAAGATCTTCACCCCAGGTGCGACGACCCAGGAGATCGTGCACTGGGTCGACACCGAGTTGCGCCGCCGCGTCGCCGCGTGACACCGGCGGTTCGATCACGTTCGGCAGGCGCAGCCCCACCCCAACAGGCCCGCAGCCATGCCGCGGTAGGGC
>JBMCTR010000299.1:0-3372 GCA_048622955.1 Actinomycetota bacterium | reverse complement strand
ACCGGAGCACGGACGGGGCCGACCGGAGCACGGACGGGGCCGACCGGAGCACGGATGAGGGCGGCGAGCCGGAGGGTTGACGCCTGTCGCGCCGGTCAGCGGGGGGTCAGCCGGGCGAGCACCTCGTCGTGCAGCAGGCCGTTGGTGGCGACGGCGTTGCCGCCGAGCGGGCCGGGTGAGCCGGCGAGGTTGGTGAAGCGGCCGCCGGCCTCCTCGACGATGACGACGAGCGCCGCCATGTCGTGCAGTTCGAGCTCCGGCTCTGCGACCAGGTCGACCGCGCCGTCGGCGAGGAGCATGTAGGACCAGAAGTCGCCGTAGGCGCGGGTGCGCCAGCACGACCGCATGAGGTCCAGGAACTGGTCGAGCAGCCCCTGCTTCTCCCATCCGTTCAGGTCGGAGTACGACAGCGACGCGTCGGCAAGCTGCTCGACGGGCGAGACCTGGCAGCGCGTGGCCGAGGTCAGCGACTTGCCGGTCCACGTCCCCGTGCCCCGTGCCGCCCACCAGCGGCGCCCGAGGGCCGGGGCCGAGACGACACCGGCAACGACCTGCTGGCCCTCCATCAGCCCGATCAGGGTGGCCCACACGGGAACCCCGCGCACGTAGTTGTGCGTGGCGTCGATCGGATCGATGACCCAGCGCCGTGCGCCCCAGCCCGACGCGCCCATCTCCTCGCCGACGATGGCATCCCGGGGCCGGGAGCGCTGCAGCGTCCGCCGGATGGCCTCCTCGGTGGCCTCGTCGGCGTCGGTGACCAGTGTCGCGTCGTCCTTGGTGCCGACCTGCAGGTCGCGCGCGCGGTACCGCTGCATGGTCTGGGCGTCCGCGCCGTCGGCGAGGACGTGGGCGAACCTGAGGTCGTCGTCATAGGTCACAGCTGGTCAACCTAGCGCGTCGAACCACACAACACGAGCCTGCTGGCTAGTCGCCGGCCTGGCGGACCCGGCTGGCGAGCAGCCGGCGGAACGAGTCCACCCGGGCGGGGTCGAGCCGTCCGGCGGCCACAGCCTCGTCCAGGGCGCATTCGGGCTGGTCGGCAGCGTGCGTACACCCGCGGGGACACGCCGCGGTCTCGATGTCGAGGTCCGGGAAGGCGTGGATCAGGTGATCGGGGTCGACGTGCGCCAGGCCGAACGACCGGATGCCGGGCGTGTCGATCACCCAGCCACCCTCGGGCAGCCGCAGCGCCACGGCGTTCGCCGAGGTGTGCCGACCGCGACCCGTGACCACGTTGACCTCGCCCGTCGCCCGCCCGGCGCCCGGGACAAGCTCGTTGACCAGGGTCGACTTCCCGACGCCCGAGTGGCCGACGAAGACGCTCATCCGGCCGGCCAGCCGCTCGCGCAGCGGCCCGCTGTCGACGGTGTGCCCGCACTCCAGCGTGCGCACGCCGAGCGGCGCGTAGCTCGCGAGCAGCGCGGAAGGATCGCCGAGGTCGGTCTTCGTGACGCACAGCACGGGCTCCATGCCCGCGTCGAACGCCGCCACCAGGCACCGGTCGATGAGCCGGGCACGCGGGGGAGGGTCGGCCACCGAGGTGACGATCACGAGTAGGTCCGCGTTGGCCACGATGACCCGCTCGACCGGGTCGTCGTCGTCCGCGGTGCGGCGCAGCGCCGTCGTACGCTTCTCGACGCGGACGATCCGGGCCAGCGTGCCCTCGCTGCCGGACGTGTCCCCGACCAGCCCGACTCGGTCTCCGACCACGACACCCTTGCGGCCCAGCTCGCGTGCGCGGACGGCGACGACGGTGCGTTCGTCCTCGTCCATGACACAGGTCAGCCGGCCGCGGTCGACGGCGATGACGAGCGCGGGCTCGGCGTGCCGGTGGGCGGGACGGATCTTGCTTCGCGGCCGGGTGCCGCGGCCGGGGCGCACCCGCGCGTCGTTCTCGTCGTACGACTCGTGCGCCCGGCCGCCCCGGCCACCGCGGCGGCCGGGGCTCACGGGCGCTGCCCGGCCGACAGCATCCCGGCCCACATCCCGGGGAAGTCCGGCAGCGTCTTGGTCGTGCAGCCGATGTCGTCCACCTCGACGTTCGGTACGACCAGGCCGAGCACGGCCGCCGCGTGCGCCATCCGGTGGTCCGCGTGCGTGCGGAACACACCGCCGTGCAGCGGCCGGGGCCGTACGGCCAGTCCGTCCGGTGTCTCGGTCACGTCGCCGCCCAGGCCGGTCAGCTCACCGGCGAGCGCTGCGAGCCGGTCGGTCTCGTGCCCGCGGATGTGACCGACGCCGCGCAGCCGGGACGGCGAGTCCGCCAGCGCCGCCGTCGCCGCGACCACGGGGGTGAGCTCGCTGACGTCGTGCAGGTCCGCGTCGATGCCGCGAATCCGGCCGGTTCCCCGCACGGTCAGTCCGTCCGCGTCGAGCACGCACCGGGCCCCCAGTTGCGTCAGCAGACCCCGCAGAGCGTCACCGGCCTGGCTCGTCCGTTCCGGCCATCCCGGGACGCGCACCTCGCCGCCGGTGACCAGCGCCGCCGCGAGAAACGGCGCGGCGCTGGACAGGTCGGGCTCGATGTCGAGTGCGAGCCCGGCGAACGTCCCCGGCGCCACGTGCCACGTGTCCGGCTCGGAGTCGTCGACCTCGATGCCGGCGTCGCGCAGCAGGCGGACCGTCATCCGGAGGTGCGGCGTGGAAGGGATCGGCTCGCCGTGGTGGTGGACCGTGACCCCTTTGTCGTACCGCGCCCCGGACAGCAGTAGGCCGCTCACGAACTGCGACGACGCGGAGGCGTCCATCGTGACCGGGCCTCCGGGCAGTGTCCCGGTGCCGCGGATGGTGAACGGGAGGGCGCCGCGCCCGCCGTCGTCGATGTCCGCGCCGAGCGTGCGGAGGGCGTCCAGCACGGGCCCGACCGGCCGCTCCCGCGCACGCGGGTCGCCGTCGAACTCGACCGTCCCGTCGGCGAGCGCCGCGAGGGGAGGCAGGAACCGGAGCACCGTCCCCGCGAGGCCGCACTCCACCCGCGCAGGGCCGCGGAGCGTGCCTGGTGTGACGGCCCAGTCGTCGCCCTGATCGTCCACACCGACTCCGAGCGCCCGCAGGCCTTCCGCCATCAGCAGCGTGTCCCGTGCACGGAGCGGGCGGCGCAGCAGGCTGGGGCCGCCGGCGAGCGCCGCGACGACGAGCGCACGGTTGGTCAGCGACTTCGACCCGGGCATCCGGACGACGGCTCGTACCGGCGCCGCGGCGACGGGGGCTGGCCATGGTTCGCTCATCAGTCCCTGAGCGTAGCCGCGGCGCTACCGGTGGAGCGCGTTCGCCACCCTTCTCGTGGTCTCGGCTCGGGCGGCGCGCATGGCATGCCGAGCCTCGCGCCGCCGTGCGCGGGCGGCCTTCCGGGCGCTCTCCGCAGCGTGGCCG
>JBMCTR010000298.1:0-3375 GCA_048622955.1 Actinomycetota bacterium | reverse complement strand
GGCCAATTGGCCTGGTAAAGGGCATACTCGCATGCTTAACGTGATCATTGGGCGGCCGGGCGGGGGCGGGGGCGGGTCACCGGTGGGCGGTACTCCCCCACTCTCGTGCGGTGCCACCAGGCGCCCGTCGCGCGCCGCTCGTCCCGCGTGGTGAAGCGGTAGCGGTACAGCGTCGCCCGCACCGCTTGCGGCGGCGCGTCGGGGAACGGGTTGTGCCGCAGCAGCTTGAGCGTGGCGCGGTCGTTGACCAGCAGCCTGTCCAGCAGCGCCTCGAACCATCCCCGGGCGTACGCGGGCGAGAGCGCCGCGAACCACATCAACCAGTCCAGCCGCAGGTGGTACGGCGCCACCTGCGGCGGGCGCCGCCGGACGTCCCCCGGCTTGGCCTTGAACTCGTACTCCCGCCATCCGGTGGCCGCGCCCGCGTCCGGATCGTCCGTCCCCTCGATCACCACCTCGTACCGCACCCGGGTGACACTGCCGAACGCCCCGTAGCTGTTCACCAGGTGAAGCGGGGTGAAGCTGTAGTTCATCAGCTGGCGGCGCGACAGCAGGTTCCGCACCGGCCAGTAGCTGAGCACCGCCACGACCCCGGCCACGGCGAGCACTGCCCCGGTGTGCCAGGCGGGCGGATCCGCCAGCGCCGCGGGCGACGACACCGGCAGCACGGCGCCCAGCAGCCCGTCGCCCAACGCCGGGATCGCGATCACGATCGTCAGCACGTTCAGCCACGCGAAGTTGCCGCTGGTGACCAGCCAGAGCTGGGTGACGATCACGAGGGTGGCGGCCACGCCGGCGACCGGCTGCGGGGTGAACAGCAGGAAGGGCACCAGCAGCTGGGTGGCGTGGTTGGCGCCGACCTCCACGCGGTGCAGCCGTTGCGGCAGCCGGTGGAAGCGCCGGCTGAGCGGGTTCGGCAGCGGCTGGGTCTCGTGGTGGTAGTACAGGCAGGTCAGATCGCGCCAGCACTGGTCGCCGCGCATTTTGATCATCCCGGCGCCGAACTCCACCCGGAACAGCACCCACCGCAGCGCAAGCAGGATCAGCAGCGGCGGCGCCATGTCCGCCGGGCCGAGGAAGATCGCCAGAAACCCGACCTCGCACAGCAGCGACTCCCAGCCGAAGCCGTACCAGATCTGCCCGACGTTGACGATCGACAGGTACAGCGCCCACAGCAGCGCCCACGCCGCCATGTGGGCGGGCAGCGGCAGCCCGTCGCCGAGCCCGGCGAGCAGCGCCGCCGACACGGCCACGCCGGTCCAGGCCACGACCCCGAACGTCCGGTCGGAGTAGTGCAGCCGGAACAGGCTCGGGGCCTGCCGGAACGAGGTCCGGCGCAGGAACCTCGGCACCGGCAGCAGCCCGCGCTCCCCCGCAAGCGCGCGGAACTGGTTCGCCGCGTTCAGGAACGCGACCAGGTACACGAGCGCCAGCGCCCGCTGGAAGACCAGCCGGCTCAGCCAGTAGCCGTCGGCGATCAACCATTCCATGACACACGCTCACAACCGGATCTCGTGTCGCTGTCCCGAGCAAACCATGAACGTCGACGACGCCGGCACCGGGAGGTTACTGACCGTTGCAGCGGGTACAGCGTCGCCATGGGAGCGAACGTGATCCGCCTCATCCGGATCGACCACCGCCGGATGAACGAGTTACTGACCCGGATGGGCCGCCGCTACCGGGCCGGCGAGGAGCTGCCCTCGCGGCTGGCGAACGAACTGGCCTCCCACGCGGACGCGACCACGAACTGCCTACTGCCGTTCGTGCTCGACAGGCTCGAGCTCCCGGACGGCGCCTTCAGCGACACGCTGGACGACCTGGCTGAGGTGGCCGACGAAGTTGCGCGCACTGCCCAGGAGGTGCCGGCCGCCGTGCTCGAGCAGGCCGCCGCCGCGACTCGCGAGCACATCGACGTCGAGGAGCAGCAGGTCCTCGCCCCGCTCGAGGAGGCGGTCAACGTCGAACGGCTGCGGCAGCTCGGCGAGGCCTTCCGCCGCCGCCGGGATTCCGCCCTGAAGGCACGGGGCCAGCGGGTCCACGGGCACCAGCGCAAGCCGGCCTCCCGCGCGGAGCTCTACGAGCGCGCCCGGTCGCGCGGCCTCGCGGGTCGCTCGTCGATGTCCCGCAGCGAGCTCGCCAGCGCGTTGCGCCAGGAGCCCCAGCCCGACCAGCAGCCCGACCGTCCGCTATGACACGTCCCAAGGTAGTGATCGTCGGCGCCGGGTACGTCGGCTTCTACACCGCCCGCCGGTTGCAGCGCACGCTGCGGGACAGCGACGCCAAGGTCGTCGTGATCGACCCGCGGTCGTACCTCACGTACCAGCCGCTGCTGCCCGACGCCGCCGGCGGTGCCCTCGAGCCGCGGCACGTCGTGACCCCGCTGCGGCACGTGCTCGACGAGTCGTGGGTGCTCTCGGGCGCCGTCGTCGGTGTGGACAGCGAGAACCGGACGGTCGACGTCGACGTCGCCGCCGGCAACCGCGAACGGATCGGCTACGACCTGCTCGTCGTCGCGCCCGGGTCGGTGACGAAGATCCTGCCGGTGCCGGGGCTCGCCGAGCAGGCGATCGGGTTCACGAACCTGGGCGAGGCGATCTACTTGCGCAACCACGTGCTCACGCAACTCGACAAGGCTGCCACCACGAAAGACGCAGAGCTGCGCCGTCGGCTGCTCACCTTCCTGTTCGTCGGCGGCGGGTACGCCGGGGTGGAAGCGCTCGGACACCTCGAGGAGATGGCCCGCTTCGCGATCCGGCGCTACCACCACAGCATCGACGTCGAGGACATGCGGTGGATCCTGGTCGAGGCCGCGGACCGGATCATGCCCGAGGTGGGCCGCGGTCTTGCCGACCACACCGTCGGTGTGCTGCGCGACCGGGGCATGGACGTCTACCTGGAGACCACCACCGACACCGTCAAGGGCGGCAACGTCGTGCTCAGCAACGGCGTCGAGTTCGACACCGAGACGATCGTCTGGACCACCGGCGTGACCCCGCACCCGATGCTCGACGGCACCGACCTGCCGCGCGACGGCAAGGGCCGGGTCCGGTGCCTCCCGACGCTCGAGGTGGCCGGCCGCAGCGGCGTGTTCGCCGCCGGCGACTGCGCCGCCGTCCCGGATCTCACCCAGGACGACCCCGAGGCGCTGTGCCCTCCGACCGCGCAGCACGCCGTCCGGCAGGCAAGGCAACTCGCCGACAACATCGTGGCCACCCTGCGCGGGGAGCCGCTGCGCGACTTCAGGTACTCGATCAAGGGGTCGGTCGCCTCGCTCGGCCACCGCACGGGGGTGGCGGAGATCTACGGCAGGCAGCTCACGGGCTGGCCGGCGTTCGCCATGCACCGGCTGTACCACCTCTACCAGATGCCGACGGT
>JBMCTR010000297.1:0-3405 GCA_048622955.1 Actinomycetota bacterium | reverse complement strand
GTCCGGAGCACCGGATCCCCGTACAGCCGGATCTGTCGTACTGCCACGTCCCGCAACTCCCCTACCTGACCGGACCGCTCCGCGGCGAGTGTAGTGAGGGGTCACGCCCGCCCCGCCGCACCCCTCGTAGGGTACGGGCGGTGCAGTTGACCGCAGTACGTTCCGGCCCCATATCACATCGTGAGCGGAACATCTCAGCCGGGCTGCGCGTTGTCACTGTACGACCACGGTTGTCCGAACGACGCCGTGGGAAAGATATGAAGCACACCGATCCAGGGGCCACAAGTCCCGGAAGGGCTCGCCACGATGTCCGAGCGTTCCACGTTGCGCGGCTCTCGGCTCGTCACGACCAGTTACGAGGACGAGCGCGGAATCGAGTTCGCCGAGCGCCAGACCGTGTCCTACGAGTGCCCGCGTGGCCACGCGTTCGAGATGACGTTCTCCGCTGAGGCGGAGATCCCGGCGGTATGGGACTGCCCGAAGTGCGGGGCAGAGGCGTTGCGCGTCGCGACCTCGCGGCCGGACGAGAAGGCCCCCAAGCCGGCCCGCACTCACTGGGACATGCTGCTCGAGCGCCGCTCCGTCGATGACCTGCAGGTCCTGCTGGAGGAGCGTCTCGAGCTGCTGCGAGCCGGCAAGCTGCCGGGTGCTGCGCAACTGGGGGAACAGCAGCAGCGTAAGAAGACCGCCTGACCGCCGTCGGAGGCGGGCTATCCCCCCGGCCCGCCCCCTCGGCTATGCCGGGCCGCGTCGTCTCCCCCCGCGACGCGGCCCGGTCCCCTCTTCCGCGCCGTACCATACCGGTTCTTCCCGGTGCGTTGTCACCGGCTCTCGTCGTCCCGCTCGCCGCGGCGGACGACGTCCCCCTCCACGACTTCGCCTTCCACGACCTCGCCTTCGACGACGGGGCCCGCACCCGGACGCGAACCCCCTGGTGGCCGCTGCCCGTAGGCGCCCGAGCCCGGCCCGGCGGCCAGCCCGGGGGGCAGCAGCCGCGACGTCATCCGCCGCACCACAGGCCGGGTGGACGGAATAACGAGCAGCGCGCCGAGCAGGTCTGTGAGGAACCCGGGAAGGACCAGCAGGAAACCGCCGGTCACCACCAGCCCGCTCGCCGCCATGTCGTGTTCGGACACGCGACCGGAGCGGACGGCTTCGCCAACCGCCGTCCACGCCCGGATGCCCTCGTGGCGCACCACCAGGCCGCCGATGAGGCCCGTCGCCAGGATCAAGCCGAAGACCGCCCAGCCGCCGAGCCACTGGGCCGCCAGCACGATGACGGCGATCTCCGCGACGACGAGCAGGACAAACGCCAACCTGGTGGCGAACGGCAACCTCATCGGTTCCATCGTCTCATCTTCCGGCCCAGTTGCCGCATCCGGTGGACGAGCCCCCAGCACGTGACTCGCCACAACGCCTCCCGGACGACCGCCCCGCTCATCTTCGACGTTCCCTGCTCCCGCTCCACGAAGGTGATCGGCACCTCGGTGACGATGAGGCCGGCACGGATCGCCCGCCAAGCGAGGTCGACCTGGAAGCAGTAGCCCTGGGAGGCGACGCCGTCCAGGTCGACGCGCCGCAGCGTCTCGGCGCGGAAGGCCCGGAACCCGCCCGTCGCGTCCCGCAGCGGGATGCCGAGCACGGCGCGGGTGTAGCGGTTTCCGCCCCGGGAGAGCAGTTGCCGCCAGCGCGACCAGTTCACCACCCGGCCACCGGGGACGTACCGGGAGCCCAGCACGAGGTCCGCGGTGTCCAGCGCCTCCAGCAGCCGGTCCAGTTCCTCGGGCTGATGCGAGCCGTCGGCGTCCATCTCCACCAGCACGTCGTACGCCCGCTCCAGCCCCCAGGCGAAGCCAGCCACATAGGCGGCGCCGAGACCCTGCTTGACGGGCCGGTGCAGCACGTGCACCCGCTCGTCCACCTCGGCGAGGCTGGCGGCGATCTCGCCGGTGCCGTCCGGCGAGTCGTCGTCGACGACGAGGACGTCGGCGCGCGGAACGGAACCGCGGACGCGGTCCACCATCTTGCGAATCATCGCGGCCTCGTTGTACGTCGGGACCACGACGAGCACCCGGCCGGCCGCCATCACACCTCGACTGTAAGGGGCGCCGCTTCTCGCGCGGAATCGGCGTTCGCGCGGCCCTCCCGCCTGGTGCGCCACCCCACCACGGCGAGCGCCAAGAGCGCGCCGGCGGTGAGCAGCCACTCGGGCCACTCCCCGACCGTCGTCGCCACGGTCCGCCCGTCCAGCAACTCGACCTCCGCCACCATTGTGTCCTGGGTGAACAACTCCATGCGTTGCTGCACGTCGCCGGACGGATCGACGAGTGCGCTGACGCCCGCCAGCGCGGCGACCACCGTCCACCGGCCGTGCTCGACGGCCCGCAGCCGCGCCATGCCCAGCTGTTGCTCGGTCATCGGGGCATAGCCGAAGCCGGCGTTGTTGGTCTGCACCGCGAGCAGGTTGGCGCCGTCCCGGATGACGTCGCGCACCAGGTTGTCGAACGCCACCTCGAAGCAGATCACCGGACCGACCTGCGCACCGGCGACATTGAGCGTCCCGACCTCGTCGCCGGCCACGAAGTCGCGCGGCTGGCGCGCCACCGCGTCCGGTGCGATCATCTCCGCGATGCTCCGGAACGGGATGTACTCGCCGAACGGCATCGGGTGCCGCTTCACGTACGTCTCGCCGGCACCGTCGCCGGACTGCCAGACGATCGACGTGTTCTCCACGTTCTGCTCGTCCTCGGTGGGCACGACCGCACCGACCAACGTCGGTACGCCGATCGCATCAACGGCGCCGGAGATGTCGTCGGACGCCTCGGCATCGTGGAACGGGCTGATGTCCGACGAGTTCTCCGGCCAGATCACGAGGTCCGGCTGCGGCGTCTCGCCGGCCGCCACGCGGTCCGCGAGCCGGTGGGTGGCGTCGACGTGGTTCTCCAGGACCGCGCGCCGCCGCCCGAGGAAGTCCAGCCCCTGCCCCGGTGTGTTGCCCTGGACGACCGCCACCGTGGTCTGCTCGCCGCTGCCCGTCGACACCGGGACGACGACGCCGCTGGCCACGACTCCTCCAGCCGCCGCCACCGCCGCGGCTTGGTGCCACAGCGGCCGACGCGGCGCCGCCCAGGCCAGCAGCCCGCCCGCCAGTGCGACCGCGAAGGTCACAAGCACCGAGCCGCCGATCGCCGCCAGGTCCAGCAGGGGGCCCTCGATCTGCGAAAACGCCAGCTTGCCCCACGTGAACCCGCCCCACGGCACCCGTCCGCGCAGGGCCTCCTCTGCGACCCAGGCGGCCGCAGTCCAGACCGGCCAGCCCGGCAGCCGCTGCAGCAGCATCACGGCAATCCCGAGCGGCACGAAGTACAGCGCCTCGAACACCCCGAGCAGCAGCCACGGGATCGG
>JBMCTR010000296.1:0-3411 GCA_048622955.1 Actinomycetota bacterium | reverse complement strand
GGCCGAGGCCGCGTGGGCCGACCTGCGCGACGCCGTCCGGGACGCCGGCATGCGCTGGGACCGTTCCGCGACGCCCCGCGGGATCGAGCGGCACGTGACCTCCCGGGCACAGCTCGGTACCGGCGGGCAGCGGCTGCTGAACCGGCTTGCCATGGCTACCGAGCGCGCCCGCTATGCCGTACGGGCAGATGAGCTGCCCGACCTGCGCAGGGACGCCGCCGAGATGCGCGCGACCCTGCTGCGGCCGCTTCCCTGGTGGGCAAGGCTGCGGGCCTGGCTGTGGCCGGTGGCCGTCTCCGACCTGATGGTGGCGGCGGTCTACGCTGTCTCCGACGGCCTGGCCTGGCTCGACACCGCCGGCGAGCGGCTGCGCATTCGCCTCGGCCGCGGGTAACCGTTCGGTTCGGTCTTAGCGGCCGCGCCCGCCGGGGCCTTCCTCCCGGCGGCGGCGCCACCGCTCTTCGAGGCGCTCCATGAACTTGCGCCGGTCCGCGCCGCGGGACACCCGCCCGGGCTTGGCCTTGCCGGCCGCCGCCGAACCCGTCGCGGACGGGAAGGTCCCGATCTCACCCTCGGCCGGGACGCGCCGCCACGAGGTGACGGCGAACCACGCCGACGCGAGCATCACCACGAAGCCGGCGACGCCCAGCGGGATCACCTCGGTGACCGCCCCGGTCATCAGCATGACGATGCCGATGACGAACGCGATGACCGCGAGGATGGCTCGTCTCTGGTAGCGGCGCCGAAGATCCGCACCCCGCATCGCGGTGGCGAACTTGGGGTCTTCTGCCGACAGCGCCCGCTCCATCTGCTCGAGCAGCCGCTGCTCGTGGTCGGAGAGAGGCACTGTGTCCCTCCACTAGTCGGTACTGGCGCCAAGGGCGTCGTCTGCTTCTTCTTCCAGCATAAGCGGCTGGTTCGGCGTACGAAAGTCGGCTTGGCCTTGGGAGGGCAGGACTTCGGCCTCATTCCGGATATGACCTACGACGCCGATCGTGCCGGTGTGGCTCCGCGCCGTCGAACGGACGAGCCACACCGGCATGATGGGCGGGACGGTCAGCTGCAGCCGGAGGTGGCCCCGCAGCCCTCGCAGACGTAGCAACTGCCCGCCGGGCGCATCTTGGTGCCGCAGGTGACGCACAGCGGCGCATCCGTGCTCGTGCCCTGCAGCGCCTCGAGCAACTCGGTGGACGTGTGCACCTCCGGCGGCGGCGCCTCCCCGGCCTGCTCGTCCTCCGCCGCCTGCTGTTGCTCCTCGATCGGCGCCGACTGCTGCAGCGACTCGACGTCGACATCGTCGTCCACCGGCGCGTACTCGCCCGTCTGCAGCTGCTGGGCCCGCTCGGCCGCGGTGAAGATCCCCAACGCCGCGCGGTCGTCGAACGACAGGTGGTCGAGGGCCAGCCTGCGGAAGATGTAGTCGACCACGCTCTGCGCGATCCGGATGTCCGGGTCGTCGGTCATGCCCGCCGGCTCGAACCGCATGTTGGTGAACTTGCGCACGTACGTCTCCAGCGGGACGCCGTACTGCAACGCGATCGAGATCGCGATCGAGAACGCGTCCATCACGCCGGCCAGCGTCGACCCCTGCTTGCCGAGCTTGAGGAAGACCTCCCCGAGGCCGTTGTCCGGGTACGACCCGGCGGTGATGTAGCCCTCGGCGCCGCCGACCGTGAACGACGTCGTCTGGCTCGGCCGCGACTTGGGCAACCGCTTGCGGGTCGGGCGGTACTCGACCACGACCTCCTTCTCCGGCGTCTTGCCCGCCTGGCCGCTCTTCGCCACCGACAGCGGCTGGCCGACCTTGCAGTTGTCGCGGTAGACCGCCAGCGCCTTGAGGCCGAGCTTCCAGCCCTCGAAGTACAGGTGCTCGATGTCCTCCACCGTCGCCGACTCGGGCACGTTGACCGTCTTGGAGATCGCGCCGCTCAGGAACGGCTGGATCGCGGCCATCATGTTGACGTGCCCCATCGGCTTGATGGCGCGGTCTCCCATCGCGCAGTCGAAGACCTCGTAGTGCTCCCTGCGCAGGCCGGGCGCGTCGACGACGTGGCCGTGCTCGGCGATGTACTCGACGATCGCCTCGACCTGCTCGTCCTGGTAGCCGAGGTTGCGCAGCGCCCGCGGCACCGTCCGGTTGACGATCTGCATGGAGCCGCCGCCGACCAGCTTCTTGAACTTGACCAGCGCGAGGTCCGGCTCGACGCCGGTGGTGTCGCAATCCATCATCAAGGCGATGGTCCCAGTCGGCGCGAGTAGCGAAGCCTGGGCGTTCCGCCAGCCCTGGGCCACGCCGATCTCGTTGCCCTCGGCCCAGACCGCCGTCGCCGCCCGGTGGATCTCGCGGTCCATCTCGTGCAGCGGACGGAGTTGGTCGTTGGCCGCGGCGTGCTTGCGCATGACGCGCTGGTGCGCCTCGGCGTTGCGCGCGTAGCCGTCGTACGGCCCGACGACCCCGGCGAGTTCCGCCGACCGCTTGTAGGCCGCGCCGGTCATCAGCGACGTGATCGCCGCCGCCAGCGACCGGCCGCCGTCGGAGTCGTAGCCGTGCCCGGTGGCCATCAGTAGCGCGCCGAGGTTGGCGTACCCGATGCCGAGCTGCCGGTAGGCGCGCGTGGTGTCGCCGATGGCCTGCGTCGGGAAGTCGGCGAAGGAGATCGAGATATCCATCGCCGTGATGACCAGTTCCACCGCGCGACGGAACAGGTCGGCGTCGAAGCTGTCGTCGTCGCGGAGGAACTTCATCAGGTTCAGCGACGCCAGGTTGCACGACGAGTTGTCCAGGCTCATGTATTCACTGCACGGATTACTTGCGGTGATGCGCCCCGTCTCGGGGTTGGTGTGCCAGTCGTTGATCGTGTCGTCGTACTGCAGGCCCGGGTCGGCGCACTCCCATGCCGCCTGCGCCATCTTCCGGAACAGCTCCCGCGCGTCGACCGTCTCGACGACCTCGCCGGTGAGCCGGGCTCGCAGGCCGAACTTCTCGCCCTTCTCGACGGCCCGCATGAACTCGTCCGTGACCCGGACCGAGTTGTTGGCGTTCTGGTACTGGACCGAGACGATGTCCCTGCCGCCGAGGTCCATGTCGAAGCCGGCGTCGCGAAGAGCACGGATCTTGTCCTCTTCCCGTGCCTTGGTCTCGATGAACTCCTCGACGTCGGGGTGGTCCACGTCGAGGACGACCATCTTCGCCGCGCGCCGGGTGGCGCCGCCGGACTTGATGGTTCCGGCGGACGCGTCGGCGCCGCGCATGAAGCTCACCGGGCCGGACGCCGTGCCGCCCGAGGACAGCAACTCCCTGCTCGAGCGGATCCGGGAGAGGTTCACGCCGGAGCCGGAGCCGCCCTTGAAGATCATCCCCTCTTCGTTGTACCAGTTGAGGATCGACTCCATCGAGTCGTCGACGGACAG
>JBMCTR010000295.1:0-3417 GCA_048622955.1 Actinomycetota bacterium | reverse complement strand
ACCGTCGGCGTGTCGAACGTCGATTGCATGATCGGCGAGCAATCGCAATGACCCTTGAGCGGCGAAGGATATGTGACTACGCTCACACCAGCAGGTGTGAGAACGCTCTCTCGCTACCGGTGACGGGCGACGAGTGGAGGAGCCGTGGCAGCGACGGTGCGGCATGGCAGAGGGTGGCACGGCAAGCGCGGCTGGGCTGGCAGGCACGGCAAGGCACGGATTCCACTCGGCGCGGCGGCCGCAGCCGCCCTGCTGACCGGCCTGGTCGCCGGCCCGGCAGCGCAGGCGCAGGACGAGGCACCCAACCTCGTCAGCAACGGAGGCTTCGAGCCGGGCGTGCACAACCAGTGGTGGAACATCACCGACGACGACGTCACCGACGGTGAGCTGTGCCTCGATGTGCCGGACCGGCAGCGGTTCGGCAACTTCGTCGACCTCGGCCTCGAGGAGGGTGGGACGTACGTCTACGGCTTCACGGCGTACGGCGAGCCCGGCACGGGCAACCTGGAGGCGCGCATCCAGTCCGACGGCGCGGCCGGCCCCGAGGTCTTCGACGTCCGCGAGACCTTCGAGGTGACGCCGGAGGCCCAGGCGTACGAGTGGTCGTTCACCGCCACCGGCGACGCCCAGCGGGTGCAGTTCGAGCTGTCCGGCGCGAACCCGGCGAGCACGTTCTGCATCACCGACGTGTACGTCAGCCCGGTCGCCGAACTGCTGCAGAACCCGGAGTTCGACGGCCTCGCCCCGTGGTGGACCACCCCCAACCTGACAATGGAGCCCGACGGCGAGGGCCGGATGTGCGGCACCGTTCCCGCCGGCGGCAACCAGTGGGACATCATCCTCGGTCAGAGCGGTATCAGCATCGAAGAGGGCCGCACATACACGGTCACGGTCACCGCGACGGCGTCACCCGAGGCTAGTGCGCGCATCCTCGTCCCCGATCCGGACACCGACTGGCCGCCGCTCTACTTCGCCGACATCACGCTGCGGCCGGACGGGCAGACCTTCACCGAGACGTTCGAGGCGCCGCTCACCGCAGACACCGAGTTCCAGCTCCAACTCGGCGGCAACGCCGAGGACTTCACCCTGTGCATGGAGTTCGCGTCCCTGACCACCGGCGGCGAGGTGGACGAGTTCGAGCACGAGACCGGGCCGCGGGTGCGGGTGAACCAGGTCGGCTACCTGCCGCACGGGCCGAAGAACGCGACCCTGGTGACCGATGCAGGGCAGCCGCTGCCCTGGCAGCTCCTCGATGCTGACGGCGCGGAGGTCGCGACCGGGACGACGACGCCGCAGGGCAACGACCCGTCCGCCGGGCTGGACGTCCACACCATCGACTTCAGCCACGTCACCGCGACCGGCACCGGCTTCCGCCTCGCGGCGGACGGCGAGGAGAGCTACCCGTTCGACATCTCCGCATCGCTGTACGACCGGCTGCGTGCCGACTCGCTCGGGGTCTACTACACCGCGCGCTCGGGGTACGAGATCGAGCCGGTCGAGGTCGACGGCGAACTGCTGAAGACCGAGTACGTCCGCCCCGCCGGCCACGTCTCCGAGTTCGGCGGCGACGACGTCAACCAGGGCGACCGCGGCGTCCCGTGCCTGCCCAACGAGGGCGCGACGGACCACCAGGGCAACCCGCAGCTCGGCGGGTTCGCCCACTACGGCCCGGACGGCTGGACCTGCCCGGACGGGTACGAGCTCGACCTCACCGGCGGCTGGTACGACGCGGGTGACCACGGCAAGTACGTCGTCAACTCCGGCATCTCGGTCTACCAGCTGCTGTCGGCGTACGAGCGCAGCACGCACGCCGGCGTCGTCGACGAGGGCGCGCTCGGCGACTCGACGCTGGTCATACCGGAGCGGGGCAACGGAGTCCCCGACATCCTGGACGAGGTGCGTTGGAACCTGGACTGGATGCTGTCCATGCAGGTTCCCGCCGGCACCGAGATGAGCATCGAGGGCGAGACGTTCGACGCGGGCGGCCTCGTCCACCACAAGCTGCACGACGTCGCGTGGACCGGCCTGAACACGCTGCCGCACGAGGACCCGATGCCGCGCTACGTCCACCGCCCGTCGACGGCCGCCACCCTCAACCTCGCCGCCGCGGCGGCCCAGGGCGCGCGGCTGTACGAGGAGTTCGACCCCGGGTACGCGGACGAGTTGCTCGACGCCGCCAGGCTCGCGTGGGAGGCGGCCAACGCGCACCCGGACATCTACGCGCCGGACACCAACAGCCTCGACCCCAACCCGGGCGGCGGGCCGTACAACGACACCGACGTCGACGACGAGTTCTACTGGGCGGCGGCGCAGCTGTACCTGACCACGGGCGAGGACGGGTACCGCGACGCGGTGCTGTCCTCGGACTACCACGTCGGAGGGGCGCAGGAGGACATCTGGCGCGCCACCGGCTTCGACTGGGGCTTCACGGCCGCCGCGGCCCGGCTCGACCTGGCCACGGTGCCGAACAACCTGCCCGGACGGGCCGACGTCATCGCCTCGGTGGTGGACGGCGCCGACCACTACCTCGACGTCCAGGCCGGGGAACCGTTCGGGCACCCGTACAACCCGGGCGACTACGCCTGGGGCTCGGCCCACCAGGTGGTCAACAACGCGAACGTCATCGCCACCGCGTTCGACCTCACCGGGGACGAGCGGTACCTGCACGGCGCCCTGGAGGCGGCCGACTACGTGCTCGGCCGCAACGCGATCAACAACTCGTACGTGAAGGGCTACGGGACGCACTTCTCGGAGAACATGCACAGCCGCTGGTACGCCTCGGCGGACCGGCTGCCGCCGTTCCCGGACGGCAAGCTCGCCGGCGGCCCGAACTCCGGCATCGAGGACCCGATCGCGCAGGCGAACCTGCAGGACTGCGCGCCGCAGGCCTGCTACATCGACCACATCGACTCGTGGTCGACGAACGAGACGACGATCAACTGGAACGCGGCGCTGGCGTGGTACGCCTCGTGGGCGGCCGACATGGCCGACGGTGCGCCCGAGTGGTCGCCGCCGACGGCCACCTGCGAGGTCGACTACACCGTGCACGGCACCTGGCCCGATGGGTTCAACGTCCAGATCTGGGTCGAGAACCTCGGCCCGACCGCGATCGAGGGGTGGGAGCTGTCCTGGACGTTCCCGGGTGACCAGACGATCAAGCACGGCTGGAGCGCCGACTACGAGCAGGACGGCGCGACCGTCACCGCCGCCAACCTGCCGTGGAACGAGGTGTTGCACGCACCGGGCGACGGGCTGGCCAAGCGGACCATCGGCTTCATCGGCAATGCCGAGGGGTCGACCGGCCACGTACCGGACGCCTTCTACCTGAACGGCGTCCGGTGCCGCTGACCTGGCCGATCATGCAGGCTCGAGGAAGACCACGGGGATGACGCGGTCGGTGTTCGACTCGTAGACGCG
>JBMCTR010000294.1:0-3428 GCA_048622955.1 Actinomycetota bacterium | reverse complement strand
CCCCCTTCACGTGATCAATTCGGTCGGCCTCAGCCGGCGGGGAAGGCCCGGACGAAGTAGTACCGCGAGTACCCCGCCGCCTCCGCGATGGCACCGAGGTCCAGTGGTTCCGCGTAGTGCCGGTCCATCAGGTCGCGCGCACGCCGCAACGCGCCGAGCGTCTCGACCGCCTGCCCGCCGATCATCATGTGCCAATCCACAGCGTCATGCGTTGTGGATTGACTCGGGCTGCTTGTCGGCGGACTCCGTGATTGCCCTTGCGACCGGACCGTCGCCGGCCTCGGACTGGTACTTCCGGTAGGCGAGCACCGCGGCGACCACCGCCCCCGTCACCGGGACGGCGAGGAAGAGCCCCGCCAACCCGAACAGGGAGGCCGCCGTCGTGGTCATGATCAGGATCACCAGCGGCGGGAACCGCACCGCCCTGCCCATCAGCAGCGGCGACAGCACGCTCCCCTCCAGTTGCTGCACCCCCAGCACGATGACCAGCGCCCAGATCGCCGTGGTCAGGCCGCCCGAGAACAGCGCGACCGCCACCGCCACCACGCCGGCGATCGTGGCGCCGATCAGCGGGATGAACGCCAGCAGGAACGTGAGCGCACCGATCGCCACGGCCAGCGGCACGCCGAGGATCGACAGCCCGAGGCCGATGAAGAACCCGTCCGCCAGGCCCGTGACCACCGACGCGTAGAACCAGGAGCCGGTCGTCTGCATCGCCGCCCGGAACGCCGCCGTCGCCGGCAGCCGGTGAGCGGGCGGCAGCACCTGGGTGAACTGGAACCACAGCCGGTCGCCGCTCGCCAACGCGAAGATCGCGAAGAAGGTCGCCACCAGCACAATCGTGATCAGCGTCGCCACGACGCCGAGCCCGGCGGCCACCCCGCTGCCGAGGTCGCTGACGAACGAGGTGACGAAGCTCTGCAGTTCGCGGAGGATGTCCTGCACCGTCGCGTCATCGACGCCGAACGGCCCGCTGCGGATCCACCGCATCACGTCGTTGAACGCACCCACGACCTGATCGACCAGTTGCGGGGTGGCTCGGATGACCTGTGCGACGACGAGCACCAGCAGCACGATGAACAACGAGAGGAACACCACGACGCACAGGATCGCGGCGATCGTCTGCGGCACTCGGTGGTCGCGCAGCCACCTCACGACCGGCCACAGCAGCGACACCTCGGCGAAGCCGATCACGACCGCGATCGTGATGAACTGCACACGCAGGACGAACATCACGAGCACGTAGATCACGAACCCGATCAGGAGCAGCCCGAGGGCGATCTTGCCGTACCGCTCCAGCCAGGCGGGAACGTCCGTGCGCCCCTGGGGCCCCTGCGACCTGCTCACCTGGAAACTGTATTCCGGCTAGGGCCGGTCGATCGGAAGCCGATCGCCCGGCTGCGCCTCGAGCGCCGCGACCACCCCTGCGATCTCACGGGCCAGATCCTGCCCGGTCAACCCGAGGTCGCGCAGGATGGCCGCCCGCTTGCCGTGCTCGAGGAACCGCTGCGGGATGCCGAAGTCGCGCACGGGCGTCGTCACCCCCGCATCGCGCAGCGCCTGCGCCGTCGCGGCTCCCACGCCGCCGGAACGCCCGTTGTCCTCGACGGTGACGACGAGCCGGTGCTCCCGGGCAAGGTCGGCGATCGCGGGGTCGACCGGCTTCACCCACCGCGGGTCCAGGACCGTGACCCCCACGCCCTGCGCGGACAGCCGCGTGGCGGCATCGACACCCGCGTCCGCCATGGCGCCCACCGCGACAAGCAGCACGTCCCGGTCGCCGGACCGCGCCAGGACATCGCAGCCGCCGACCCTGTCAACGGCCGGGATCTCCGGCCCCGCCGGGCCCTTCGGGAAGCGGACGACGGTCGGAGCGTCGTCGACGTCCAGCGCCTCCGCGAGCAACTCCACGAGCCGTGCGGGGTCCCGCGGCGCGGCGAGCCGCAGGCCCGGTACGACCTGCAGCACCGACATGTCCCACATCCCGTTGTGCGACGGGCCGTCGTCGCCCGTCACGCCGGCGCGGTCGAGGGCGAAGGTCACCCCGCAGCCGTGGAGCGCGCAGTCCATCAGAACCTGGTCGAAGGCCCGGTTGAGAAACGTGGAGTAGACCGCGACGACCGGGTGCAGCCCGGCCATGGCCATCCCCGCCGCCGACGTGGCCGCGTGCTGCTCCGCGATGCCGACGTCGAAGCACCGGTCGGGGTAGGCCGCCCCGAACCGGTCCAGCCCGGTCGGCCCGAGCATCGCGGCCGTGATGGCCACGACGTCCGGCCGCCGCCCGCCTTCCGCGACCAGGGCGTCGCTGAACACGTCCGTCCAGGTCAGCTCGGGGGTTGCGACCGGCTGGGCGGTGACCGGGTCGAACGCCTTCGTCTGGTGCCAGTGGTCGACCTCATCGCGGACCGCGGCGTCGTAGCCGAACCCCTTCTGGGTGATGCAGTGCACGATCACCGGCCCGCGGAACCGCTTCGACCGCTGCAGCGCCTGCTCGACGGCGGCGAGGTCGTGGCCGTCGACCGGGCCGACGTACTTCAGCCCGAGATCCTCGAACAGCCCTTGCGGCGACAGGATGTCCTTGAGCCCTTTCTTGATGCCGTGCAGCGCCTCGTAGAACGGCTCGCCCACCAGCGGCGTACGCCCGAGCGACCGCTTGACCAGTTCGAGCGCCTGCTCGTAGCGCGGGTTGGTGCGCAGCCCGGCCAGGTGGTTGGCGAGCCCGCCGACCGTCGGCTGGTACGACCGCCCGTTGTCGTTCACCAGGATCACCAGCGGCCGGTCGCTGCCCGTCGCGATGTTGTTCAGTGCCTCCCAGGCCATGCCGCCGGTCAGCGCGCCGTCGCCGACGAACGCCACCACGGTCCGGTCGTGCTCGCCGCGGATCGCAAATGCCTTGGCCAGCCCGTCGGCGTACGACAGCGCCGTCGAGGCGTGCGAGTTCTCGACCCAGTCGTGCTCGCTCTCCGCGGGGCTCGGGTACCCGGACAGCCCGCCGGGTTGGCGGAGTGTGCCGAAGCGCTCCCGGCGGCCGGTCAGCAGCTTGTGAACGTACGACTGGTGGCCGGTGTCGAACACGACCGGGTCGCGGGGCGAGTCGAACACCCGGTGGACCGCGATCGTCAACTCGACCGCGCCGAGGTTCGGCCCGACGTGGCCACCGGTCTTCGCTGCGGTCGTGACCAGTACGTCCCTGATCTCAGCAGCGAGATCGGCCAGCGACTCGTCGCTGAGCGTCCGCAGTGCACGCGGCCCGGTGATGCCGTCGAGTATCGCCAACCCTCTCGCCTCCCAAGCGACATCGCGTCTCGCCGCCTGACGTTGGTGCCAGTCTAGATGCCGTCACGCGGCGTATTCGCCGCCCGCTCGCAGCCGGGGGGTTGACCACGTGGAGTGGGTTGGCCGGCGCCGCGGCAGGCGCACACGCCTGC
>JBMCTR010000293.1:0-3429 GCA_048622955.1 Actinomycetota bacterium | reverse complement strand
GCTGTTCATCAGCGAGAAGACGGTCAGCGTGCACCTGTCGAGAGTGATGAGCAAACTCGGCGCGAGCAGCCGTACGGAGGCCGTCTCCGTGGCCTACCAGCGCGGCCTGCTGGCCGATTGAGCCACCTCCCGGCCCCTCGTCGGTTCGATCACGTTCGGCAGGCGCGCCCGTGCCGCGGCAGGCCCGCAGACCTGGTGGCGTGGGGGCGAGCCTGCCGAACGTGATCGAACCGGCCAGCCGTCACACCGGCTGGGCGGGGATCTCACCGGTCTCGACGATCGCCCGGCGGACCTCCTCGACGCTGCGGCGCACGGCGGCGGCCACCGTCTCGGACACGCCTGGGTGGAACACGCTCGGCATGATGTAGGCCGGGTTGAGCTCCTCGTCGGTGACGGTGTCGGCCAGGGCCCGCGCGGCGGCGAGCAGCATCTCGTCCGTGACCGTCTTGCTGTGCGCGTCGAGCAGCCCGCGGAACACACCGGGAAACGCCAGCACGTTGTTGATCTGGTTCGGATAGTCGCTGCGGCCGGTCGCGACCACCGCCGCATGCTCGGCGGCGGACACGGGGTCGACCTCTGGGTCCGGATTGGCCAGGGCGAACACGATGGCGCCGTCCGCCATCCCGGCGATGTCCTCCCCGTCGAGGATGTTCGGCACCGACACGCCGACGAACACGTCCGCGCCGGCGACCGCGTCCCGCAGCGCACCGCTCACGCCGCGCGGGTTCGTGTGCTCGACGAACCACTGGGCCGACCCGTGCAGGTCGGCGCGGGCACGGTGGATGACGCCACGGCTGTCGGCCGCCACGATGTCCTGCACTCCGGCCTTGAGCAGCAACTGGGCGATCGCGCGGCCCGCGGCTCCGGCACCGGACATCGCGATCTTGATCGCCCCGATGTCCTTGCCGACGACCTTCAGCGCGTTGTACAGGGCGGCCAGCACGACGATCGCCGTGCCGTGCTGGTCGTCGTGGAACACCGGGATGTCCAGCGCCTCGCGCAGCCGGGCCTCGACCTCGAAGCACCGGGGGGACGAGATGTCCTCGAGGTTGATCCCCGCGAACACGGGGGCGACGGCCCGGACGACGGCTACGATCTCGTCCACGTCCTGGGTGTCCAGGCAGATCGGGAACGCGTCGATGTCGGCGAACCGCTTGAACAGCGCCGCCTTGCCCTCCATCACGGGAAGCGCGCCGAGGGCGCCGAGGTTGCCCAGGCCGAGCACCGCCGACCCGTCGGTCACCACCGCCACCGTGTTGCGCTTGATCGTCAGCCGGCGGGCGTCCTCCGGGTTCTCGGCGATCGCCGTGCACACCCGCGCCACGCCCGGCGTGTAGACCAGCGACAGATCGTCCCGGTTGCGGATCGGCACCTTCGAGTTCACCTCGAGCTTGCCGCCGAGGTGGACGAGGAACGTCCGGTCGCTGACCTTGCCGATCGTCACCTCGGGGACCGACCGCAGTGCCGCGACGAGCTCCTCGGCGTGGGCCGTCGACGTCGCCGCGCACGTCACGTCCACCCGGATCCGCTCGTGGCCGGACTCGGTGACGTCCAGCGCGGTGACCAGCCCGCCGGCCTTCTCGACCGCGGTGGTCAACTGGCTGACGGCCGTCCCTCCCGCGGGGACCTCGAGACGGACGGTGATCGAGTACGAGACACTGGGGACCTTAGCCACCTGCCCGACTCTAGCCAATGATCGACTCGCTGAGCGCCACCCATCCCGCGAGGCGCCGGACCACCGGCAGGCAGCGCCGTCAGCCGCACCGGCTACGGTTGCTGGCGTGATCGTGGTCGCAGGAGAGGCGCTGATCGACCTGGTCAGCGAGCCGGACGGACGCTACCGCGCCGTCCCCGGGGGTTCTCCCGCCAACGTCGCCGTCGGGCTGGCGCGGCTGGGCGCGCCGACGCAACTGCTGGCCAGGATCGGCTCCGGGCGGTTCGGCCAGATCGTCCGAACCCACCTGGCGTCCAACGGCGTCGGCATGGCCCACGTCGTCGATGCCCCGGAGCCCACGACGCTTGCCGTCGTGTCGCTGGACGACGCGGGCCTGCCCAGCTACGACTTCTACGTCGACGGGACGGCCGACTGGGGCTGGAGCCCGGACGAGTTGCCGGACCCGCTGCCGCCCGGGACGGCTGCCCTGTGCACCGGCTCGCTCGCCATCGCACTCGAGCCGGGCGCGACCGCCCTCACCGGCCTGCTCGACCGGGAGCACCGGCGCGGCGACGTGACGATCGTGCTGGACCCGAACCTGCGTCCGGCGCTGCTCGGCTCCCGGCAGCGGACGCGAGATCGTCTCGAGGCGCAGCTCGCGTGCAGCGATGTCGTCAAGGTCAGCACCGAGGACCTGGCATGGCTCGCGCCGGGCGCCGCCCCCAGGGAGATCGCCGCCGCCTGGCTCTCACTCGGGCCGGAGCTGGTGGTGGTGACCGACGGCGCGAGCGGCGCGCTCGCCGTTACCCGTGCCGGGTCGGAGGTCACCGTCCCTGCGCAGCCCGTCGAGCTCGTCGACACCGTCGGAGCCGGCGACGCCTTCACCTCCGGACTCGTCCAGGCGCTGCGCCGTCGGGACCTCCTTGGCGGGAGTGCGCGGACGCGGCTGGCCGCCGTGGAGGACGCCGCGCTCCATGAGATCGTCACGTACGCCGCGCGTGTCGCCGCCCTGACCTGCGGGCGCCGCGGCGCGGACCCGCCCACCGCGGCGGAGGTCGAGCCCACGGAGGAGGGCGCCCCGCCGGCATGATCGGGGGTGTGCAGCGAGTGGCCTCCGGCGTGGTGGACGCGCTCGGCGAACGGCTAGCGTAACGACATGACCGACCCCGCGTGCGCGCTTGCCCAGGGCGACATGGAGCCACCGCAGGACGGCCGCCGTCTGGTTGCCGTGTTCGACTCGCCGGTGGCCCAGCAGCTCCTGCACTTCGGTGAGCACCTGGGGTTCGAGACGGTCCTGTGCGACCCGGGCCACACGGTGGCGCCGGTGCCGTATGCCGGCGCGACCGCCGGCACCGTCGGCGAGGCCGGCATCGACGGCAGCACCGATGTCGTGGTCACCGACCATGATCGTCCGGAGCTCGGCCCGGTGCTGCGCGACGTCCTCGCCGCGCCTGCGCGCTGGGTCGGGGTGATGGGCTCGCCGCGGCACGCTCCGCCGCACGTCCCCGCGCTCCGGGAGCTCGGGGTGGCCGAGGACGCGATCGCTCGCGTGCATCGCCCGATCGGGCTGAACATCGGGTCGCGGACACCGCCGGAGATCGCGCTGGCCACCCTGGCCGGGCTGCTCGCCGACCGGGCGGGGCGTCCGGGCGGGTTCGAGTTCGGCGACGGCGGGACCGGCCGTCCGGCCGCCGAGTAGCCCCGGGCCCGATTGATCACGTAAACCACCCGGTTGGGTCCTTTACCAGGCCTGTGCGCCTGGTAAAGGACCCAAC
>JBMCTR010000292.1:0-3437 GCA_048622955.1 Actinomycetota bacterium | reverse complement strand
CGTGACCGCCTCGCGGACCAGGAACTCGCTGCGCGGCCGGGGTACGAAGACACCGTGGGTGACGGCGATCCGCAAGCCGCAGAACTCCGCCCAGCCGAGGACGTGCTCGAGGGGGAGTCCGGCGGCCCGCTCGTCCACCATGGCGGCGAGGGCGTCCGGCGTGCGAGCCGCGTCAACGAGCAGCCGCGCCTCGTCCTCGGCGTAGACGCAGCCCGCTGCACGAAGCCGAGCGGCGATGGCGGTCGGAACCGATACCACGGAGGGTACGTCAGTACCGTTACTCGGACTCATTGGTGATCACCTGCCCGGCCATGAGACGATCTTTACCATGGCCGATCACGGCGTCGACAACGAACAGCTGCTGACGGCGCGGCTGAGATTGCGGCGGCCGACTCCTGCTGACATCGACGCCATCTACCATATCCACCGCGACCCGCAAGCGTGCGCGCACAACCCCTCAGACATGCTCGCCACCCGTGGCGACGCCGAGGACCTCTACCGCCGGTGGGATGAACACTGGAAACGACACGGCTTTGGGTACTGGGTAATCCGCTCCCAAGCTGTCGTTCGAGCAGCAGGTGGCCTACCCGCACGGGTAGACGGCCATCAACCCGAAGCGACGGTTCTGGGGTTCTGCGGGCTGAAGCTGATGCAGCTCAAGAACCTCGACGTACTCAACCTCTTCTACCGCCTCAACCCGCCGGCCTGGGGCGACGGCGTGGCCACCGAGGCGGCTACCGCAGTCGTGGCTTGGGCGAGTGCTCACGTCCCCAACCACCCGGTCATCGCTCGTGTCCGGCCTGAGAACATCGGGTCGATACGGGTCGCGGTACGAGCCGGCCTTCGCCGTGCCGAGTACCTCGACACCGACGGAGAAGACGGACCCGACTGGATCTACATACGGACCCCGCAGCCCACCGCCGCCTATCTCGACGGGCCGACGCTGACCAGCCAACCGACCAACGACAACCCAACGACCGTGCGGGAAAAGGGGCAGTATGAAGCATCTGGCGGCGAGGCCGGCACGCCCCTCAACCAGTGACACAGCCGACCGGCGCGCATCCCAGCCTGAGGCGAAATGCGCCGGTGGATCGGTATGCCGTCCGGCCAAGGTGGGGCTGGCCCTACCTCACCGGCGCAGGAAGGCCACGACGCGGCGGGCGAACTCCTCGGGGATCAAGTCTATGGCGACATGCTGCTGGCCGGCGAGTACCTGCACGCGCGCGTCGGGCAGCTCGGCCGCGACGGTCTCGTAGTCGTTCTTCATGGAGTCCGGGCTGTCCGCTCCGACCAGCAGGAGCACGGGTACGGTGATCTTGCTGGCCTGCACGGGATCGAAGGCCGGGTACGACCGGGTCTCGCGCGGGATCGTGTGCGCGGCGGCGACGCGCGCCTTCCACGCGGGCAGTGAGCGGTAGACCTCGAACTCCTTGTCCGGCATCCGGACCACCTCGCGGATGAAGGCCTCGAGTGCGTCCTCGCGGTCGCCGGCGGCGAGCATCGCTTGCATCCGTTCGTGCAGGCCGGGCGGCAGGGCCAGGTTCTCCGGGTGGGGAGCCGCCCAGCCCTCATACAGCACGAGGCGGCCGATGTTCGGGGTCAGGGTCGCCGCGCCGTACGCGCAGGCCCCGCCGTACGAGTGGCCGAGCACGTCGACGGACGACCCGGTCGAGGCGGCGACCGCGTCGACGACGGCGGCGACGTCCTCGTACTCGCGCTCGATGTCGTAGGCCGGCCCGTCGCCGCTGCCGCCGCGGCCCCTGCGGTCGATGGCGTGGGCGGTGACGTGCGGCTCGAGGTACGGCAGCAGCGTGGCCCACCGCGAGTGGTCGGCGGTGGTGCCGTGGACCAGGACGAGGGGACGTCCCTCACCACTGGTCCAGTAGGCGATCTCGGTGCCGTCCCGCGACGTGACGCGGTTGGTCGGTTCATTCGCGGTGGTCATGGCAGTCACTCCATTCGTCGGATCGTCGGGTCGCCGGTTGGTCGGGTCGGCTCAACCGTCGCTCGCCGGCGAGGGGCGGCGCATCGGTAGCCCTACCTATCCGGGACGAACTGGCCGCGTCCGGCGAGCAGATCGTGCTGCATCGCGAACAGCGCCGCGGCGGCCCGGCTGGACGCGCCGATCTTGGTGTAGATGTGCTGCACGTGATGCTCGGCGGTGCGCCGGGAGATCACCAGCCGTTCGGCGATCTGGGCGTTGCTGCAGCCCTCGGCGACCAGCGCGAGCACCTCCACCTCCCGGTCCGACAGCCCGGCCGGCGGCTCCCGTCTGGGGACCGCGGCGGCGTGCCCCGCGGCGGCCAGTACCGCGCCCACCGCGTCCTCGTCCAACGACCCCTCGCGGGCTCTGTCCCGTACCAGGGTCGCCGCCTGCTCGGAGGGGGACGCCGGACGGTGCGGGCGGTCCTGCGTCATCGCCTGGTACACGTCCGCCGCGGCCAGTACCCGGACCGGCATGGACAGCTCACCGGCCTGGCTGCCGCGGTGGTAGCCGGTGCCGTCGAGCCGCTCGTGGTGCATGCCCGCGAGCCGGGCGAGGGGAGCGAGCCGCTGCGACCCGGCGAGGATGCGCTCGGAGTGGTACGGGTGCAGCCGCACCTGCTCCCACTCGTCCGCGGTGAGGCGCCCCGGCTTCTCCCAGACCGCGTTCGAGATCGCCACCCGGCCGAGGTCGTGCAGCAGGCCGGCGATCTCCAGGTCGGCGACGGCGCCCGGCGCGAGCCGGAGGCGTTCCCCGGCGGCGCGGGCGAGTGCGGCTACGCCGCTCGAGTGGCCGTGGGTGTACGGGGACTTCAGGTCCGCAAGGTCGGCGAACACCGCCGCGACGTCGACAAGCTGCGGATCGGGGACCGTGACCGCCGGCGCGGGCTCGGCCTCGAGCACCTCGGCCCGCGGATCCGTGGCGTTGAGCTCGTCGAGCAGCGCGGGGCCACGGTCCGCGAAGTGGGCCGCCAGGTGCGGGTCGAGCATGCCGCCGCCGCGCCTGCGGATCGCCTCGACCGCGGCGTCCGTCCCGCCGACGGTGTCGCACAGCGCGGCGATGCCGGTGAGGCGGGCTATCCGGGATGCGACCGGGATGTCGTCGCCGCCCAGACCGGCAGGAGCGCCGCCGCCGCGCCAGAACTCGTAGCCGTGGTACACGCTGCGCTGCACCGTCTCCGGCAGGCCGAGGCGCCGCGCGGCGTCCCGCCCCACCTCGCAGGCGGCCGTGGTGTACGCGTGGCCGAAGCTGTTGCCTCTGGTGAGCGCGGTGAACGCCAGCTTGGCCCGGGTGAGCGGCGGGCGGCCCCGGGTGAGCATCGGGAGGAACGTCGCGAACAGGTCGCGGGGATCGGTCTGGTTGCTCCGCGCCGCCGCGGCGTTCAGGGCGAGCTCGGCGCCGAACAGCCGGGCGGTCTCGTGGGCGTAGCCGGTGCAGCCGACGTGGTGCAGCA
>JBMCTR010000291.1:0-3449 GCA_048622955.1 Actinomycetota bacterium | reverse complement strand
GGCGCCGGGTCGAGCAGGACGGGCGCGCCGTCCTCGGCCTGACCCTGGGCGTCCCCGGCCTGGTGGAGGCGGACGGGAGCGTGCACCTGGCCCCGAACCTCGCCTGGCGGGACCTGGACCTGCGCAGCCGGCTGGCCGCGGAGCTCGGTGAGCCGGCGTACCCCATCGCGGTCGACAACGACGCGAACCTGGCGGCGAGCGCCGAGTACCGCTACGGCGCGCACGCGGGGACACCCGACCTCGCGTACCTGACCGGCGAGGTCGGCATCGGCACCGGCATCATCGCCGGCGGCCGCCTGCTACGGGGAGCGAGGGGGTTCGCCGGCGAGCTCGGCCACATCCAGCTGGACCCCACGGGCCCGCGGTGCGCCTGCGGGCGGCGCGGCTGCCTGGAGGCGCTGGTGGGGATCACGGCGGTCCTCCGCCGGGTCGCGCCTGAGGCGTTCGCCGAGCGGCCGCCGACGGACTGGGAGCCGGAGGTGGCCGAGGTGGTCCGCCGCGCCCGCGCGGGTGATTCCGGTGTGCTCGAGGTGCTCGCCGACGTGGGCGGCTGGCTGGGCCGCGGGGCCGCGATCGTGGCCAACCTCGTCAACCCGGAGGTCATCGTGCTCGGCGGCTACTTCGTCCCGCTCGCGCCCTGGCTGCTGCCCGCCGCCCAGGACCGGCTGCGGGAGGAGACGGTCGCCGCCGACGCGGGAGGGGCCAGGATCGTGGCCTCGGCGCTCGGGCAGCGCGCGGCCGCGGCGGGGGGCGCCGCCCGGGTCCTCGAGGAGGTGGACAGCGGGGCGCTGCCGCGGATGGCGTGACGCCGTCAGGCCGGGACGTCCAGGACGGCGTCCCGGGCGGTGGCGTAGCGCTCCCGGACGTCCGGGACCGCGTCCGCGTCGTACGTCTGCAGGCCGGACGGCGTCCAGACCGGCGGTTCGGAGCCGCCCAGGGCGACCCAGGCGGCCTGCCGGGCAGCGCCGGCGGCCACGTACTCGTCCGGTTCGGGCACGGCGACCGGACGGCCGAACACGGTGGGCGCGATCCGGCGGACGGCCTCCGAGCGCGCGCCGCCGCCGACCAGGATCACCCGGTCGGCGCTCGCGCCCTGCGCCGTCACCGCGTCGATCCCGTCGGCGAGCGCGCACAGCATGCCCTCGACGGCGGCGCGGGCGAGGTTGGGGCGCGTGGCCGATGCCAGCCGCAGCCCGTGCAGCGCGCCGGTCGCGTGCGGCCGGTTGGGCGTCCGTTCCCCCTCCAGGTACGGGACGAGCGTGAGGCCGTCGGCGCCCGGCGCGGCCGACAGCGCCAGCCTCGACAGCTCCTCGTGGTCGACGCTGAGCAGGGCGCAGGCCGCGTCGAGGACGCGGGCGGCGTTCAGGGTGCACACCAGCGGCAGGAACCGGCCGGTGGCGTCGGCGAACCCGGCCACGGCGCCGGACGGGTCTGCGGTGGGGCGGGCCGCGACGGTGAAGATCGTTCCGGAGGTGCCGACCGACACCACCACGTCGCCCTCGCCCGCGCCGACGCCCAGCGCCGCGGCCGCGTTGTCCCCGGTGCCCGGCCCGAGAGACCGGCCGTCGGACGTGCCCGCCGTCTGGGACGGGCCGAGGACCTCGGGAAGTGCGGCGTCCTTGCCGAGCGCCATCTCGAGCAGGTCGCGGCGGTAGCGCCCGGTGGCCGGGGACCAGTAGCCCGTGCCGCTGGCGTCGCCGCGGTCGGTGCGCAGGCTTGCGAGGTCGCCCGCGCCGGCCAGCCGCCAGGTGAGCCAGTCGTGGGGCAGGCACACGGCCGCCGTCCGCTCGGCCGCGGCGGGCTCGTGCTCGGCGAGCCAGCGGAGCTTCGTCACGGTGAACGAGGCGACCGGCACCGAGCCGACGGCGTCGGCCCACCCCTTGGCCCCGCCCGGCAGTTCGGCGACGAGGTCGTCCGCCGCGCCGGCCGACCGGGTGTCGTTCCACAGCAGGGCCGGCCGTACCACCTCGCCCGACTCGTCCAGGCACACCATGCCGTGCTGCTGGGCGGCGACGGCGACCGCCGCGGTGTCGTCGAGCCCGCCGGCGTCGTCGATCGCGGTGCGCAGCGCCGTCCACCACGCGTCCGGGTGGACCTCGGTGCCGTCCGGATGCGTCGCCCGGCCCTCCCGGACGTGGGCGCCGGTCTGCGCGTCGCGGACGACGACCTTGCAGGACTGGGTCGACGAGTCGACGCCGGCCACCAGGGTCACGATCGGGCTCCCGTGAGATGCTCGACGGCCAACTGGTTGAGGTGCACGAAGCCGTAGCCGCCGGCGGCGGCCGCGTCGGGGTCGAAGTCCTCGAAGGCGGAGCGGTCGGCGAGCAGGTCCGCGTACGTCTCGCCGTCGGCCAGCGTCGGCACGGCGAGCTCGGGGACCTTGCTGGCGGCCAGCGCCTCGGAGACCTCGGGGTCGGCGCGCCACTCCGCGGCCCGCTGCTTGAGCACCAGGTAGGTGCGCATGTTGGCGGCGGCCGCGGTCCAGACTCCCGCGGTGTCCTCGGTGCGAGCGGGCTTGAAGTCGAAGTGCCGCGGGCCGTCGTACGCCCGGGAGCCGCCGGGGCCGCCGAACTCGAGCAGGTCGACGAGGAAGAACGCGTTGAGCAGGTCGCCGTGGCCGAACACGAGGTCCTGGTCGTACTTGACGCCCCGCTGCCCGTTCAGGTCGATGTGGAACAGCTTGCCGTGCCACAGCGCCTGGGCGATGCCGTGGGCGAAGTTGAGCCCGGCCATCTGCTCGTGGCCGACCTCGGGGTTGAGGCCGACCATCTCGGAGTCCTCGAGTGTGGTGACGAACGCGAGCGCGTGGCCGACGGTGGGCAGCAGGATGTCGCCGCGCGGCTCGTTGGGCTTCGGCTCGAGCGCGAAGCGGATCCCGTAGCCGCGGTCGCGGACGTAGGCCGTGAGCGTGTTCAGCGCCTCGCGGTAGCGGGCGAGCGCGGCGCGGACGTCCTTGGCGGCGTCCGACTCGGCGCCCTCGCGGCCGCCCCAGAACACGTAGGTGTGCGCGCCGAGCTCGGCGGCGAGGTCGAGGTTGCGCATCACCTTGCGGATCGCGTAGCGGCGGACGGACCGGTCGTTGCTGGTGAACGCGCCGTCCTTGAAGACGGGGTGGTAGAACAGGTTCGTCGTGGCCATCGGCACGACCATGCCGGTCTCGTCCAGCGCCGTCCGGAACCGCTCCACGGTCTTGCTGCGGACCTGGTCGTCCGCGCCGAACGGCACCAGGTCGTCGTCGTGGAAGGTCACGCCGTACGCCCCGAGCTCGGCCAGCCGGTGCACGGCCTCGACCGGGTCGAGGACATCCCTGGTCGCGTCTCCGAACGGGTCGCGTGCCTGCCAGCCCACCGTCCACAGGCCGAAGGAGAAGCGATCGTCCGGGGTCGGCTGCGGGTCCATCGAGCCTCCTGGCAGCGAAGTTTGTATGGACGGCCAACTTATTGTCGGCC
>JBMCTR010000290.1:0-3476 GCA_048622955.1 Actinomycetota bacterium | reverse complement strand
GTCGTCGTCCCCGGCCTCGTCGCCATGCAGGTGCGGGCGATGGCCGAGGCGGCCGCCGACCGCGCCAGGGCCGGCGGCGACCCACGGCTGGAGATCATGGTTCCACTGGTCGGAGCTGTCGAGGAGTTCACGATCGTCCGCGGGCAGATCGAGGAGGTGCTCGCCGACGTGGCCGCCACCACCGGCGTGGACGTCCACGCGAAGATCGGCACCATGATCGAGCTTCCCCGGTCGGCGCTCACCGCCGGGAAGATCGCCGAAAGCGCCGAGTTCTTCTCGTTCGGCACCAACGACCTCACCCAGACCGTCTGGGGGTTCTCCCGGGACGACGTCGAGGGGGCGTTCTTCCCGGCGTACCTCAACGAGGGCATCTTCACGGTGTCCCCGTTCGAGACCCTCGACACCGAAGGCGTCGGCGAGCTCGTGGAGACCGGGGTCGAGCGGGGCCGGGCGGTGCGCCCCGACCTCAGCGTGGGCATCTGCGGCGAGCACGGCGGCGATCCGGCGTCGGTCCACTTCTTCGACCGGGCCGGCCTGGACTACGTGTCCTGCTCACCGTTCCGGGTGCCGATCGCCCGGCTCGAGGCGGGACGCTCCGCGATCAGCAGCGCTGCCGGCAGCGACACACGTTGAGGTCCACGCCGTGGCGGCATCAGCCCTCAGGGTCGTCGGAGTCCGCGGACTCGCCTCCGGAGACGTGTCCCTGCGACCGGGCGTAAATGCGCACCACGTCCTCGAACCGCGGGGGGAACGGCAACGGCGTCTCGGTGACCAGGACGTCGTCGACGACCACGAAATACGTCGTCTCCTCATCGCCGGCGTGCTCCATCACGACGACGCGATGTGGTCCGAACTGGTGGGTTTCAACCATCCGCTCCATCGGTACCTCCAGTTTCAGAATCGGCGAACGCCGGCCGGCCGGCGAGGGTCCACGGTCCTTAGCGTCGGAGGCCCTTTGCCTCCTCACAACGGTGATCTCCGAAGCGGACACTGGCCGTAACCAACGGAAGGAGAAGGCCATGGGTTACGGACGGGACGTCGCCAGGGAGCTGCGCAAGCCGGCACGCGACCTGCGGCACGCGGCACCCGGGGTCTACGAGGGCTTCATGTCACTGAGCGACGCCGCCCTCGCCGACGGCGCACTGGACTCGAAGACCAAGGATCTCATCGCGCTCGCGATCTCGGTCAGCACGCAGTGCGACGGGTGCATCGCCGCCCACGCTCGCGGTGCCGCGCGCAAGGGCGCAACCCTCGAGGAGGCCGCGGAGGCGATCGGCGTCAGCTTCCTGATGAGCGGTGGGCCGGCGACGGTGTACGGGCCTCGGGCGTTCGCCGCGTTCCGCGAGTACTACGAGGAGCAGCACCCGGAGGAAGCCGCCGCGTAGCCGGCCGGCACCAGAGCGCAGCGAAGGAGAGAAGACCATGACCGACCAGATGCGCGCGTTCGTCATGAAGGATGTCGGCGACGTCGGCATCGTCGACAAGCCCGTCCCCGTACCCGGTCCGGACGAGGCCGTCGTGCGAACCACCGCGGCACTGGTCTGCACCTCCGACGTGCACACGGTCCGCGGAGCGATCGCCGTTCCCGCGGGACGGACCCTGGGACACGAGTCCGTCGGTGTGGTGCACTCCCTCGGTTCCGCGGTGACCGGATTCCAGGAGGGCGAGCGCGTCGGGGTGAACGCGGTCACGCCGTGCTGGCGGTGCTCCTACTGCCAGCGCGGCTTCAGCTCGCAGTGCGGCGGGATGCTCGGCGGCTACAAGTACACCACGCAGATGGACGGGAACATGGCCGAGTACTTCCTGGTGCCCGCGGCCGAGGCCAACCTGGCGCGCATCCCGGACGACCTGCCCGACGAGAAGGCCGTATACGCGACCGACATGCTGTCCACCGGCTTCGCGGGGGCGGAGAACGCCGAACTGCGACTCGGCGAGACGGTGGCGATCTTCGCCCAGGGCCCGGTCGGGCTGTCGGCCACCATAGGCAGCCGGCTGGTCGGCGCCGGCCTCATCATCGCGGTGGAGGCCAAGGAGGACCGCAAGAAGCTGGCCGAGCAGTTCGGCGCCGACGTCATCGTCGACTTCACCGAGGGCGACCCCGTCGACCAGATTCTCGAGCTCACCGACGGCGAGGGCGTGGACGCCGCCATCGAGGCGTTCGGCTTCCCGCAGACGTTCGAGTCCGCCATCCGCGTCACCAAGCCCGGCGGCCGCGTGTCCAACATCGGTTACCACGGCGAGCGGCCGGAGCCCCTCCAGATCCCCCTCGAGCCGTTCGGCATGGGCATGTCGGACAAGAAGATCCGCACGGCGCTGTGCCCCGGCGGCAGCAACCGGATGGCGCAGCTGTTCCGGCTGATGCGAACCGGCAAGGTCGACCCCACGCCCATGACCACCCACGAGTTCTCCTTCGACGAGGTCCCACGGGCCTTCGACATGATGGCGAGCAAGGAGGGCGGCATCATCAAGCCGCTGATCCGCTTCGGCTGACCGAGTCACTCCGGTCCCCGGGCCCGTCAGGACGCGAGCAGGCGTGCCGCCTCGTCCCTGGCGGGCCACGGGACGTCCGCGCCCGCCTCGTCCCGCACGCCCTCGCCCGGCTCGACGACGCCGATCGGCGCCGCAGGGTGCTCCGCCGTCGCCAGCCGATCGACGGCCTCGGCAGCGCGGTCCGGCGGGAAGGTCGCGAGCAGCGCCCCTGACGCAAGGGTCGACAGCGGGTCCGCCCCGAGCGCACGGCACACCGCCAGCCCCGGCTCGAACCACACGAGCCGCTCCGGCCGGACCCGGATGGCGGCGCCCGCCGCCACCGCAAGCTCGTGCAGGCCCGCCGCCAGGCCGCCCTCGGTGGGATCGTGCATCGCCGTCGCGCCGAGGTCGCACGCTGCCAGGGCGGCCTCGACAACCGAGATCCCCGGATCCCGTGTCGCCCGCCGCGCCGCCTCGAGCACGCCGGGAGGGACGTCCGCCAGCCGGTCCGCCGCTTCGCCGGCCAGGACGGCCGCGCCCTCGATCGGCACTGGGCCCACCTGGACGACGACGTCTCCCACCCGCGCACCACGCGTCGCGACGGCGCCGCGGCTTCCGGCCACTCCGAGCATCTGGCCGACGACCACCGGCTGGTTCACCGCCCCGGTCACCTCGGTGTGCCCTCCGACCAGGGCGGCGCCCACCTCTCTCAGCGCCTCGCGCATCGATGCGAACAGCGACTCCACGAGGTCGGCCGTCGTTCCCGGCGGCAGCAGAATCGCGGCGAGGAACCAGCGTGGGCGGGCACCGGAGACCGCCACGTCGTTCGCGTTGATGTGGACGGCGTAGCGTCCCACGTCGCTGCCGGTGAGCGTGATCGGATCGGTGGCGGCCACGACCACGGCGCCGTCCACGTCCAGCGCACACGCGTCCTCCCCCACGGCGGGCCCGAGAAGGACGCTCGCCGGCATCGGGCCTGCGGCCCCGAGCAGCCGGCCGAGCTGGTC
>JBMCTR010000289.1:0-3485 GCA_048622955.1 Actinomycetota bacterium | reverse complement strand
GTGGAGCTGAAGTTCTCGGTGACCTCGATGTTGTAGCCGGCTGTCGGGGGCTCGTCCTCCCCGACGCTCACCCCCGGCGGCAGCGGCAACTCCTCGCCGGTGTTCAACGTCGAGACCGTGCGATCCGAGGTCGCCCACTCCTCGCCGTTGAAGACGTCCAGGGCGGCGGTCCTGATGTACTCGGGGTTCTCGCTGTCGGTGGCGTACCGCAGGACGGGGATGTTGTCCGGCCGGGTCAGATCCCGCTGCAGGTCGACGATCGGGTTGTCCGTCCGGATGGTGTGGCCGCCCCCGGAGCCGCTGCCGAAGCCGCCGCCGATCCCGCCCGCCGTGAGCACTGGCAGCGCCGCGGGGACAACGACGGCGGCAGCGAGCGCGAGCGTCCCGACACGCCGGCCGTTGCGTGCCAGCGAGTCGGTCTCCGGCGGACGCGCACGCCCCGCTGAGGCCTGCGCTGGCGATCCCGCCGACAGGCCCCACGCCGTGACCCGGTTGCGGCCCTCGGTGATGAGCAGCGCCAGAAAGCCCACCGCCGGTGGCACGAACCACAGCCACGACCAGCCCTCGCTCGCCACGGACGCGGCGATCCCGTACATCAGGGCGAGCGGCAGGCCGGCGAGCGGAACCTGCCCGAGTCCGAAAGTGGCGAACTCCACCGCGATCGCGACCAGGCCTGCGCCGGCGACGATGATGAACAGCATCGGCCGCTCGACGGGCACCGGCGGGGCGTACTGCATGATCACGGCAACGCCCTCGCTGGTCACCGCGCCCAGCCGCTCCAGCCACGCCCAGGTCGGGACGACGCCCAGCCAGGCGACGTCGGCGGCGACGAGCAGCCCGAGCCACAGCATGAGGACGCCGAGTTGCGCAGGAACGACGGGCCAGTTCAGCGAGCCGATACGCCGGATCGCCCAACCGGTGAGCGACACCAGGGCGATCCCGAAGGCGGCCGGGACCAGCCAGCTGTTCCTGTCCGTGATCGGCACCAGTGGCAGGACGGCGAGCACGGCGGCCAGGGCGCCCACCAGCGTCAGTCGCGTCATCGCTGTCACAGTGTGCTCCCGGCGTGTCGAACGGGACTTGCATGATCGCCGTTAGGGGGTGGGGGACCGGACAGGTCGATGTAGCTGGTGCCGAGGCGCTCCCAGACGTCTGCGACCCGGTCCCCGCGGCCGGCCTGGACCACGCCCCAGCCGGCGCGCCGCAGCAACTGCACGGTCTCGGCCAGTTGCACGTTCTCGTTGTTCCGTGCCGTCTCCGACAGCGACCGCCACGAGTTCGCGTCGACGACCACGGCCAGCGCCGCGGTGGCCGCGTGCCGGAGGTTCGCCACGACGGCGGCCTCCTGCGGACGCAGCCGGCCGAGCACGGCGATGAGCAGCCCGCTGGCCGAGTTGGACCCGGTGAGCAGTTCGGGCCAGCGGCCCACGGACGCCGCCCGGCTGCCGTCCACGACGGCGAGGGCGTCGAGCAGCGGCCCCTCGGCGCCCACGGGGCCCGTGCCGGGATCCTGCCACGCGGTGCTGACCGTGGTGCCGTCGTCGGTGACGAGCCGGATCGCGTACCCGCGCTTGGACAGGTGGACGCCGATCGACGCGACCGCGGTGACACCCCACTCCAGGGAGGCGTCGCGGCCGCGACCGGCGTGCGCCGCGGCCCGGTTGTCCAGCAGCAGGGTGGCCCGGCTCTGCCACGGCTGCTCCTCGCGGCGGACCATCAGTTCTCCGTGGTGCGCGGTGGCCCTCCAGTGCACCCGGCGCATGTCGTCGCCGTGCCGGTACGTGCGGATCGTCACGTCGTCGTCGCCCTCGCTCGCGATCGACCGCGGACGGCTCTCCCCGCTGCCGCTCCACTCGCCGGGCAGCCGGACGGCGGGCAGCGGATGGATGGGCGGCGTGACGACGAGGCTGCTGGTCTCGCTGAACGCTCGGCGGATCTCGACCAGGCCGAACGGGTCGGTGAGCCGGACGGTCAGCGGACCGATGACGTACCGCCCGCGGACGTCCGCCCGTACGCGGTAGGTGACCTCGCGTTTGAACCTCGACCACACGTGGTCGAGCACGAAGCGGGGCCGGGTGCCGAGGGCGTACGGCAGGGTGTCCTCGACCAGCAGCACGCCGGTGGGTATCCGCACCAGGTTCTGCAGCATGATCCGAACCGTCGCCGGCGTCGTGACCGCGGCACGCTGCGGCGCGATCCCGCGGGCCGCGGCCAGGCGGACGCGGCTGCGCAGCGCCACCACGAGGCTCAGCAACGGGAGCAGCAACACGAGGATCGCGACCCGCAGCAGGTCGTCGCTGCCGGCGATGACGGCCGCGGCCCCCGTCACCAGGCCGCCGACGACGAACACCCGGCCTCGCCGGGTCAATCCGCGCAGTGCCCGTCTCACCGCTGGCGCACCTCCGCTACCCGGCGTCGGGCTGCGCGATCCGGTCGACCAGGCCGGTCACGACGCGCGCGGCGTCGCGCTGGCCGATCTGCGCCTCGGCGGTCGGCAGCAGGCGGTGCGAGAGCACGGGAACGGCGAGGTGCTGGACGTCGTCGGGTATCACGTAGTCCCGCCCGGCGAGCGCCGCCCACGCCTTCGACGCCCGGATCAGGTGGAGCGTGGCGCGCGGCGACGCACCGAGCCGCAGGTCCGGGGACCGGCGGGTCGCGTCGGACAGGGCGACCACGTACTGCTTGACGGCCGGGGAGACGTGGACCGAGCGCACCACCTTCACCAGGGTGGCGACGTCCGCCGCGTCGGCGACGGGCTCCAGCGAGTCGAGCCGGTCCACGCCGGCGTGGGTGTCGATCATGGCGATCTCGTCGCTGTCGGCCGGGTACCCGACCGACAGCCGGGCCATGAAACGGTCGCGCTGCGCCTCGGGCAGCGGGTAGGTGCCCTCCATCTCGATCGGGTTCTGGGTCGCGACGACCATGAACGGCGGGTCGAGCCGGTAGGTCCCGCCGTCGACGGTGACCTGACGCTCCTCCATCGCCTCGAGCAGCGCGGACTGGGTCTTCGGCGACGCCCGGTTGATCTCGTCGCCCACCACGATGTTCGCGAAGACGCCGCCGGGCTTGAACTCGAAGTCGCGGGTCTGTTGGTTGTAGACCGATACGCCGGTCACGTCGCTGGGCATCAGGTCGGGCGTGAACTGGATGCGCGAGACCGAGCAGTCGATGGACCGGGCGAGCGACTTGGCGAGCATCGTCTTGCCGACACCGGGCACGTCCTCGATGAGCAGGTGGCCCTCGGCGAGCAGGATCGTCAGCGCGAGCCGGATGACGTCCGGCTTCCCCTCGATCACCTTCCCGATCGCCGCCTGCACCCGGTCGGTGGTCTCGTGGAGCCCCGACAGGCTCGGCGGTGCCACGGAGTCGACCGACGGCTCACCCGGGGTCATGGTCGGTGGAATCATGCTGCGGCTCACACGTTCCTCCCTGCCGCTCGGCTCTCCGGCCATCGTGTCATTCCTACTTACGGTACGCGGCTGAGC
>JBMCTR010000288.1:0-3485 GCA_048622955.1 Actinomycetota bacterium | reverse complement strand
GCGAGTCGCCGCATCCAGGATGGGTCTTCGCAGTGATGTTGACGCTTGTGCCAACAGTTGGCATGAGCGTCACTGCGCTCACCAACAACGACCGGCACCTCCAGCGCCCGGTGCAAGGACGGCCAACGGACACAGATCAATCCGGGTGCACAGAATGACTCCGCGGTAGTCCGGTAAAGACCGAAATGAACCAATAATCGGGCGTGGCCCCCTGCGGTGGCTTCACCGGTACGGCAGACTTCGCCCATGGCTGATTTCGATAGCGACACACCCGTCGGCATTGTCGGGGCGGGCACGATGGGTGCCGGAATCGCCCAGGTGGCAGCACTCGGCGGGCACCATATCCGTATCCACGACACGATCCCCGGCGCGGCGGACGAGGCAATCCGCCGCATCCAGCAGCGGCTTGCGCGGCTCACCGACAAGGGACGCCTCGACCCCACCCGGGCGCGTGCTGCCGGCGACCGGCTGTCGGTCGCCGGCTCCGTCACAGAGCTGCAGGACTGCGGGCTGGTCATCGAGGCGGTCGCCGAGGACCTCGCGGCCAAGCGTGAGACCTTCTCCACGCTGGAGGCCGTCTGCCCCCCGGAGACGATCCTCGCCACGAACACGTCGTCATTGTCGGTCACCGATATCGCCGCCGACCTCGAGCATCCGAATCGGGTTGCCGGCCTGCACTTCTTCAACCCGGCACCGCTGCTGCCGCTGGTCGAGGTCGTCCACGGGGAAGCGTCGGACAAGGACGTCATCGACACGCTCATCGGCGCGGTGCGGGCCTGGGGCAAGACGCCGGTTCAGTGCGCCTCGACCCCGGGCTTCATCGTCAACCGCGTCGCCCGCCCGTACTACGCCGAGGCGTTCCGGCTGCTCAGCGCACAGCTCGTGGATCCTGCGACGCTCGACGCCGTGCTATGCGAGTCCGGCGGCTTCCCGCTCGGCCCCTGCGAGCTCACGGACATGATCGGGCAGGACGTCAACGCGGCGGTCACGCGGAGCGTGTGGGAGGCGTTCGGCCGCGACCCGCGGTTCGAGCCGTCGGAGTTGCAGACGTCGATGGTCGCGGAGGGCCGCCTGGGGCACAAGGCTGGCGGGGGCTTCTACGAGGGCACCTCCCGGCCGGGCCCGGCAACGGCGGAGCAGTGCCCGTACCCGGACCACGTGGACGTGCACGGCTCCGGGGATCCGCTGGAGGCGCTGGTGGAACGGCTGGAGAAGGCCGGCATCGGCGTGCACCGCTCCGAAGGCGAGGGCCACGTCCGGATCCGGCCCGCCGACGGAGTAGTGCTCCAGCTGACCGACGGGCGTACCGCCGCCGAGGTCAGCAACGAGACAGGGGAGACCATCGTCCTGGTGGACCTCGCGCTCGACTTCGGCGGCGCTACCCGGCTGGCCGTTGCTCCGCCCCCGCACGCGCCTCCAGACGCCGTCGCCGCCGCGGTTGGCTGCGTGCAGGCGTCAGGGGCTACGGTCACCGTCCTTTCGGATACCCCGGGTCTGGTGGTGGGCCGAACCGTCGCCATGCTGGCGTCGTTCGCCGCGGACACCGTCGACGCCGGCGTGGCCAGTGCGGAGGACGTGGACACCGCGATGCGGCTCGGTGTCAACTATCCCTTGGGGCCGCTCGCCTGGGGGGACCGGCTCGGATGGCCCTGGGTCGCGAGCATGCTGCGCGCGCTGGCCGCGTCCGAGGACCCGCAGCGCTACCGGCTCCTCGATGGCCTGCGCGACCGCGCGGGCTTGGAGGAGCCCGCTGCGGACGGGGACGTGCAGGCTCCGGCGAGCAACGGTGGTTGAGGACGCCGCAGCGCAGGCACGGGCCGAGCGCGCCGCGGCCGCGATGTGGGCGGACGACGCCGCGTCGCAAGCGCTCGGCATGACGCTCGACGAGATCGCTCCCGGGCGCGCCCGGCTGAGCATGCGGGTCCGGGACGACATGGTGAACGGGCACGCGATCTGCCACGGCGGGTTCGTCTTCGCGCTCGCCGACTCCGCGTTCGCGTTCGCCTGCAACTCCTATGACCGCGTCACAGTGGCGCAGGCGTGCGACATCGTGTTCGTCGCGCCCGCCCGGCGGGGCGACGTACTCGTCGCCGACGCCGCCGAAAGAGCCCGCTACGGGCGCAACGGGATCTACGACGTGGCGGTGCGCCGTGCCGACGACCTCATCGCGGAGTTTCGCGGCCGGTCCCGCGAGGTGGGCGGCAGTGTCAGCGCGACCGATCCGCCGATAAGGGACAATTCGTCCGCCTGAGGCGGGGTACCCTGGAGACAGCCCGTACCCTTCGAGATCGGCAGCTCACGATGACCGATGCGTTCTTGGTGGACGGAATCCGCACGCCGGTCGGGCGGTACGCCGGCGCCCTCGCCCCCGTCCGCCCCGACGACCTCGCCGCCCACGCGATGCGCACGCTGCTCGAACGGCACCCGGCGGTGGACCCGGCCTCGGTGGACGAGGTGATCCTCGGCTGCGCCAACCAGGCGGGCGAGGACAACCGCAACGTCGCCCGGATGGCGACGCTGCTCGCCGGGTGGCCGGACTCCGTCCCGGGCGTGACGGTCAACCGGCTCTGCGGCTCGGGCATGGATGCGCTGTCCTACGCCGCGCGGACGATCCGAACCGGTGAGGCGGACGTCGTCGTGGCCGGCGGCGTGGAGTCGATGTCTCGAGCGCCGCTCGTGCTGCCCAAGGCCCAGGCACCGTTCGACCGCGGCCAGGCGCAGGTCTTCGACACGACGATCGGCTGGCGGTTCGTCAACACCGCGCTGCAGGCGGCGTACGGGACCGACTCGATGCCCGAAACCGCCGAGAACGTGGCGGAGGACTACGACGTCAGCCGCACCGACCAGGACGCATTCGCGCTGCGCAGCCAGGAGCGGGCGGCGAAGGCGATCGCATCCGGCCGGCTCGCAGAGGAGATCGTGCCGGTCAGCGTCCCGCAGCGCCGCGCGGACCCTGTCGTCGTCGATACCGACGAACCCCCGCGGGACACTTCGCTCGAAGCGCTGGCGAAGCTCCGCCCGGCGGTCCGCGAAGGCGGCACCGTGACCGCGGGCAACGCCTCCGGCATCAACGACGGCGCAGCGGCGCTGCTCGTCATGAGCGCCGAGGCCGTCGAGCGGTACGGCGTCCGGCCGCTCGCCCGCATCGTCGGGGTCGCGACCGCCGGGGTCACCCCTCGGGTGATGGGCATCGGCCCCGTGCCTGCCACAGGTTCGCTGCTGGACCGAACCGGAGTCGCGCTGTCGGACGTCGGCGTGGTGGAGCTCAACGAGGCCTTCGCCGCGCAGTCGCTCGCCTGCCTGCGGATGCTCGGCCTGCCCGACGATGCCGAGCACGTCAACCCGAACGGCGGCGCGATCGCGCTCGGCCACCCACTCGGCATGAGCGGCGCCCGGATCTCGCTGGCCGCGGCCGTCGAGTTGAGCCACCGCGACACCCGGTACGCGCTCGCGACCATGTGCATCGGCGTCGGCCAGGGCATCGC
>JBMCTR010000287.1:0-3490 GCA_048622955.1 Actinomycetota bacterium | reverse complement strand
TCATGGGCATCGACGGGCTGTTCGGCACCGCGTTCGCCAAGTCCCAGCTCGCCGCGTTCGGCCCGCTGCCCACGTCGGGCCGGGTGTTCGTGTCGCTGGCCAACCGGGACAAGCGGCACATGATCTTCCCGGTCAAGCGGCTGGCCGACCTCGGCTTCTCGATCATCGCCACGGCCGGGACGGCCGAGGTGCTGCGGCGCCACGGCGTGGCGGCCGAGGTCGTCGCCAAGCTCGGCTCCGGCGAACGGGGGGACGGGACGCCGACCGTCGTCACCCGGATCCTGGACGGGGAGATCGACCTGATCGTCAACACCCCGAGCGGCACGACGCCGGGCGGCAATCCGCGCACGGACGGCTACGCGATCCGGCGGGCCGCGATCCGGGCCAACATCGCCTGCGTGACGACCGTGCAGGGGCTCGCGGCGGCCGTGCAGGGCATCGAGGCCACGCTGCGCAACGGCGCCGGCGTCCGTTCCCTCCAGTCCTGGGCCACCACCACCGCACCCTCGCGCCCTCCCTCGCGTTGATCATGGCCGATCTCTGGAAAAACCGGCTCGAATACCAGGAATCGCCCATGATCAACGCGAGGGAGGGGCGCGAGAGAGGGGAAGGGGAGAAGGCGTGACGTTCGGAGCGAGGCTGCAGGAGGCGGTGCGGGCCCGCGGGAGGTTCTGCGTCGGCATCGACCCGCACCCCGAACTGCTGCGCGCGTGGGCTTTGCCGGACGACCCGGCCGGCCTCGAGCGGTTCGCCCGCACGGTCGTCGAGGCGGTGGGCCGCGAGGTGGCCGTGCTCAAGCCGCAGGCGGCGTTCTTCGAGCGGCACGGCTCCCGCGGCGTGGCCGTGCTGGAGCGCACGATCGCCGCGGCGCGGGAGGCGGGCGCCCTCGTCCTGCTCGACGCCAAGCGGGGCGACATCGGGTCCACGATGCAGGCGTACGCCGACGCCTACGTCGACCCGTCCTCGCCGCTGGCCGCCGACGCCGTCACCGCCGTGCCCTACGCGGGGTACGAGTCGCTGCGTCCCCTGCTCGACACCGCGCTGGCGCACGGCAACGGCGTGTTCGTGGTGGCCTTGACGTCCGACCGGCACGGCGAGGAGGTCCAGCGGGCGCGCACCGCTGCCGGCGGCACGGTCGCGGAGGTGATCCTGGGGCACGTCCGCGACGAGAACGCCGCCGCCGGCGGATCTGCGGGCGCGCCGGGTAGCGTCGGCTGTGTGGTGGGCGCGACGATCAGATCGAGTGGGTACGACCTCGACGTGGGCGGCCCGCTCCTCGCGCCCGGCATCGGCGCCCAGGGCGCCGGCCCGGACGATCTCCGGCGGGTCTTCGGCCCGGCGCTGCCCGCCGTGCTGCCGTCCAGCTCACGGGAGATCCTGCGGCACGGGCCCGATACCCAGGCCCTCAGGGCCGCGACACTGCGAGCGGTTAGGGTGTTCGCGTTGCCCTAACACCCCTGGAGTCGCTAGGTTCCCGGGTAGCCGTACAAGTCCAACGAGAAAACCGAGGTGAACCGCCCGTGCCGCTCCCTTCCCTGACCCCTGAACAGCGCGCGGCCGCTCTGGCCAAGGCGGCGGAGGCCCGCCGGGAGCGCGCGGAGGTCAAGAATCGCCTGAAGCACTCCGGCGTTTCGCTGTCCGACGTGCTCAAGGATGGCCAGAACAACGAGGTCATCGGCAAGATGAAGGTCTCCGCGCTCCTCGAGTCCCTCCCCGGTGTCGGCAAGGTCCGTGCCGCCCAGATCATGGAACGGATCGGTATCGCCGAGACGCGCCGCGTCCGTGGTCTCGGGGCGAACCAGATCGCCGCGCTCGAGCGCGAGTTCGAGGTGCGCGGCTGACCGGAACTTCCAAGCCGGACGGGCAACCGGGCCGGCTGGTTGTAGTCTCCGGGCCGACCGCCGTCGGCAAGACGACGGTCGTGCGGCGCCTGCGGGCGCTGCACCCGGAGTTGTGGATCTCCGTGTCGGTGACCACCCGTCCGCCTCGTCCCGGCGAGGTGGACGGGGTGCACTACCACTTCGTCACCGACGAGGTCTTCGACCGGATGGTCCAGAACGGCGACTTCCTGGAGTGGGCCGTCGTCCACGGCCAGGCAAGGTACGGCACCCCCCGCGCGCCGGTCGAGGATGCTCTGGCCGAGGGCCGGTCCGTGCTGCTCGAGATCGACCTGCAGGGCGCCCGGCAGGTCCGGGAGTCGGGCATGGACGGCCTGTTCGTCTTCCTCGCCCCGCCGAGCTGGGAGGAGATGCGCCGGCGGCTGCACGGCCGCGGCACCGAGGACAGCAGCGAGCAGGAGCTCCGGCTGGACACCGCGCGGCAGGAGCTGGACGCCGAGGAGGAGTTCGACGTCACCCTGGTCAACCACGACGTCGAGCAGGTCTGCAAGGAGCTGGTAACCTTGATGAGTTCCCCAACCGACCCGTGAGAAGGGCTGACCGTGTCCGGAACCCACGGCGTGGCCGAGGGCATCACGTCGCCGCCGATCGACGACCTGCTCGAGAAGGCCGACTCCAAGTACGCACTGGTCATCTACGCGGCCAAGCGCGCACGCCAGATCAACGCGTACTACTCGCAGCTCGGTGAGGGCCTGCTGGAGTACGTCGGCCCGCTGGTCGAGACCCAGGTTCAGGAGAAGCCGCTGTCGATCGCGCTCCGGGAGATCGACCAGGGGCTGCTGACCGCCGAGCAGCCGCGGCCGGCCCAGTCCGGCGAGTAGCCCCGGCCGCCCGCCCGTGGCCGCGCCGGAGGAGCACCCGCAGCGTCCGGAGCGCCACCACGTGGTCGTGGGCGTCAGCGGGGGCATCGCGGCCTACAAGGCCTGCGAGGTCGTCCGCGGGCTGAGCGAGGCGGGCCATGACGTGCGCGTCGTGCCCACCCGGTCGGCGCTGCGGTTCGTCGGGACGGCCACCTGGGCGGCGCTGTCGGGCAACCCGGTGCTGACGGAGGTCTGGGACGACGTCCACGAGATCCCGCACGTCCGCCTCGGCCGCCGCGCGGACCTCGTGGTCGTGGCGCCCGCCACCGCCGACCTGCTCGCCCGGGCGGTGCACGGCAGGGCCGACGACCTGCTGACCTCGACCCTGCTGACCGCCCGCTGCCCGGTGCTGTACGCGCCCGCGATGCACACCGAGATGTGGGAGCACCCGGCGACCGCGGCGAATGTCGCGACCCTCCGCGAGCGCGGCGCCGTCGTGCTCGAACCGGCCGTCGGCCGCCTGGCCGGCGCCGACACCGGCAAGGGACGGCTGCCCGAGCCGGACGAGATCGTCGCCGTCGCGCAGGACATGCTCGTCCGCCCGCAGGGATCGGCTGATCTGGCCGGGCGGCACGTCGTTGTGTCCGCGGGCGGGACCCGGGAGTACCTCGACCCCGTGCGCTTCCTCGGCAACCGGTCGTCCGGCCGGCAGGGGTACGCCCTCGCCCGCGCCGCCGCCGCGCGCGGTGCCCGGGTGACGGTATTGGACAACCTGGAGACGGGCCGAGTGGA